>CAKVCR010000032.1 GCA_934725835.1 uncultured Odoribacter sp. | reverse complement strand
CTGAGGATATGAGTGGAATGCCGGGGTTAGCTATGCCGATTGAAAATGGGGGAGTTGGTTTTGATTTTAGAATGAGTATGGGAGTTCCTGATTATTGGATAAAATTGATAAAAGAGAAAAAGGATGAAAATTGGCATGTTGGAGATATGTTTTATGAATTAACTAATAAACGACCGGAGGAGCATACAATAAGTTATGTGGAGAGTCATGACCAAGCCTTGGTTGGAGATAAAACATTCTTTTTTCGTCTTGTAGACAAAGAGATTTATACAGGAATGAGGGTGTGTGATACTAATCTTGTAATTGACCGTGGGATGGCTTTACATAAAATGGCACGTTTATTAACGTTGGCAACGGCTGGTGATGGATATTTGAATTTTATGGGCAATGAATTTGGGCATCCGGAATGGATTGATTTTCCACGGGAGGGTAATGCTTGGAGTTATGACCATGCACGCAGGCAGTGGAGTTTGGTTGATGATATAAACTTGAAGTTCCATTTTTTGAATAAATTTGATAAAGAGATGATTGCTTTGGCAAAAATGAAATTATTTTTTGCAGAGGTGCCAGAGCCGATGGTTAGGGATAATGAATTACAGGTTTTGATCTTTAGAAGAGGTAGTCATTTATTTGTATTTAATTTTAATCCTGTGAATTCGTTAACTGATTATATGTTTGAAGCGCAGGTGGGGAAGTATATGGTAAGTTTAGATACAGATTCCAAATATTTTGGTGGCTTTGGAAGACAAGATGATAACTTGGAGCATTTTACACTTTTCAAGGATGGAAAAAACTGGTTGAGTTTATACCTTCCGGCAAGGACGGGGTTTGTATTAACGTATGAAGGATGAAAAAATAACGATATAAATATATGGCTTATTTAAAGTTTAATAAAGATGAATTGGTGAATTTGGAGTATTCACTGAAGCGTGAAGTGTTGGCAACAAATCGGGCTGGAGGGTATATGTCTTCAACGATTATTGGTTGTAATACTCGTAAGTACCATGGTTTGTTGATTGTACCTATTGAAGAATTTGAGGGGGTGAATCATGTTTTGTTATCTTCTTTGGATGAGACAATAATCCAGCACGACAAAGAGTTTAATTTGGGTATTCATAAATACCCAGGCAACTATGAGCCGCGTGGACATAAATATATTATTGATTTTGAGTATGAACCTGTATTTACTTTAATTTATCGTGTAGGAGGAGTGAAATTGAAGAAGGAGATAGTTTTGGTACATAATGAAGGACAGGTAATGATTCGTTATACTCTTTTGGATGCACATTCCGATACGACATTACGGTTGAAGCCTTTCTTGGCTTATAGAAATATCCATGCTTTGTCTAAAGCTAATATGATGGCAAATACAAAATATCAATCTATTGAGAACGGGATTCGTTTCAAATTATATAATGGTTTTCCTTCTCTGAATATGCAGATAAATAAGAAGAATGAATTTATAGCTGTTCCAGATTGGTATTATAATATAGAATATATTGAAGAACAGAATAGGGGATATGAATATCATGAAGATTTATTTGTTCCGGGTTATTTTGAATTTCCAATAAAAAAAGGAGAATGTGTCATATTTTCTGCTTCAACAGAAGAAACTTCATCGGGTCGGTTAAAAAACAAGTTTCAGAAATTGGTTGATGAACGTGCTCCAAGGAATAGTTTTGAGAATTGCTTAAAGTATTCTGCATCTCAGTTTATTGTGCGTAGAGGTAAAGATACAGAAATAGTTGCAGGTTATCCTTGGTTTGGTAGATGGGGACGCGATACATTTATAGCTTTACCTGGTTTGACATTATCGGCATTTGGAGATACAAAAACATGTAAGGAAATATTAGATACGATGGTAAGGCAATTAAATAATGGATTGTTTCCCAATATAGGTAAAGATAAAAATGCAGCTTATAATTCCGTTGATGCTCCAATGTGGTTTTTCAAGGCTATACAAGAATATGGTGAGGCCATAAATGATGATGCTGCTATTTGGAAAAGTTATGGTCATAAAATGAAGAGTGTTTTGAAAGTATTTCGTGATGGAGTGAATGACTATATTAAGATGACTGATAATTATTTAATATGGGCAGATGAGCCAGGTAAAGCTTTAACTTGGATGGATGCTATAGTGAATGGAATGCCCGTAACGCCGCGTGGAGGTTATCAAGTAGAAATAAATGCTTTGTGGTATAATGCTATTTGTTATACCTTAAAACTTGCAGAAAAAGCTGGTGATGAAAAATTTGTAGGAGAATGGAAGGACATGCCGGCTTGTGTAAAAGATAATTTTATAAAAGTATTTTGGAATGAGGACGTAAATTATTTAGCTGATTATGTAAGTAGAGAAGAACAGAATCTATTTGTTAGACCGAATCAGGTGATTGCTTGTTCTTTGGAGTATAGTCCTTTGACAGATGAAATGAAACGTGGTGTATTGGATATTGTAAAAAGAATGTTGTTAACTCCTAGAGGTTTGCGGACACTGACTCCTAAAAATAGTCTTTATAAAGGACAATATGAAGGGAATCAGATAACTAGAGATCAAGCTTATCATCAAGGAACTGTTTGGGCATGGTTAATAGGCCCTTATATTGAAGCAAATTTCCGTCTTTATGGTAAATCTTTTGTTAAAGAAGCAAAGGAACTATTAGCTGGTTTTGAGGACGATATGACTGTTTATGGAATATGTTCGGTAAACGAGATTTATGACGGTAATCCACCATATGCTCCTAATGGGTGTATTTCACAGGCATGGAGTGTAGGAGAGATTTTGAGGAGTATGGCAATGATTAAGAAATATATAAAGAAATAGTCAATGAAGACAAGAGTTTTAATGTTCGGTTGGGAGTTTCCGCCTCATATTGCTGGAGGACTAGGAACAGCTTGTTTGGGGTTGACAAGAGGACTGGCTAAACAAGGTGTGGAAGTTTTATTTGTTATGCCAAAAGCAAGTGGAGATGAAGATCAAAGTTCTGTTAAAATTATTAATGCTAGTGATGTAGAATCGCTATATGAATATCATGAAGTGGAAGAATATTGGAAAAATATTAATTTTATGGAGATAGGTTCCAATTTGATTCCATACATGACTCCTGAACGATTCGAACGAGAGGTAAATAAATGTGTTCGAGAACGGGGTAATGAAACGCGTATAGGATTCAAAAACAAGTATCAGTTTTCAGGGAAGTATGGTACGAATCTGATGGAAGAGGTCGGTCGGTATGCATTAGTTGCAGCAACAATTGCTAGCCAGCAACAATTTGATGTAATTCATGCGCATGATTGGTTAACTTATGCGGCTGGAATAGCAGCAAAGAGGGTGTCTGGTAAGCCGTTGGTTGTACATGTGCATGCTACTGAATTTGATCGTAGTGGGGAAAATGTAAATCAAATTATATATAATTTGGAAAGGCAGGGAATGTTGGAAGCAGACAGGGTTGTTACTGTTAGTAATTTGACACGTGATATCGTGATTAATCGTTATAATATTAATCCAAATAAGGTGGTGACTATACATAATGCTGTAGATTTTCAGTCTTATTCAGATATGAAAGTAGAACGAGGTGTACAGGAAAAGATTGTTACATTTTTAGGAAGAATTACTTATCAAAAAGGACCTGAATACTTCATTGAGGCTGCCAATAAAGTGTTGAAGCGTTATCCGAATGTGCGTTTTGTTATGGCTGGAAGTGGTGATTTGATGAATAGATCAATTCGTAGAGTTGCACAATTGAAAATTGCTACGAAATTCCATTTTACAGGATTTTTAAAAGGACAAGATGTGCAGAAAATGTTTGCTTATAGTGATGTGTATGTTATGCCTTCTGTTTCGGAACCTTTTGGAATTTCGCCACTAGAAGCAATGCGCTCGGGTGTGCCAACTATAATCTCGAAGCAGTCTGGTGTCGCAGAAGTGTTGAGGTATGCTGTTAAAGTTGATTTTTGGGATGTTAATGCATTGGCTGATGCCATTTATGCTTTGCTTGCATATCCAGGCTTGTCTGTATTTGCTGCGAAATATGGCTTAAATGAGGTGAATGCCTTGAAATGGGAAAATGCTGCTTTTAAGCTGAAACAGATATATGAAGAATTGAAATAATATAAAAACAAATATCATGGGAAAGAGAACTTTATGCTTGTATTTCCAAGTTCATCAACCGGTCCGTTTAAGACAATATCATTTTTTCGATATTGGTAAACATAGTGATTACTACGATGATTTTGCAAATCGTTTATTTACCCGTAGAGTAGCGGAGCACTGTTATTTGCCTGCCAATCGGGTGTTGCTGGATTTAATAAAGAAATATGGCAAGAATTTTAAAGTTAGTTTTTCTATTACAGGATTGGCTGTTGAGCAGTTTAGAATGTATGCTCCAGAAGTGATTGATAGTTTTAAAGAGTTGGCGGAAACTGGTTGTGTAGAATTTTTAGCAGAGACTTATTCACATTCTTTGGCATGTGTGGTGAATGAAGAGGAATTTAAACACCAAGTTAAATTGCATACTGAATTAATGAAGGACGTTTTGGGTGTTAAACCCGTATCTTTTAGAAATACAGAGCTTGTTTATTCTGATGAGATTGGTGAGATGGTAGCAAAAATGGGTTTTACTACGATGTTGACAGAAGGTGCACGCCATATATTGGGTTGGAAGAGTCCTAATTATGTTTATACAAATTCTATTAATCCTAAATTGAAACTTTTATTAAAGAACTTTCGGTTAAGTGATGATATTGCTTTTCGTTTTTCAGATCGTAGCTGGGAACAATGGCCTTTGACTGCTAACAATTATGCTGCATGGCTAGAATCAAGCGATGGGGAATTGATCAATTTGTTTATGGATTATGAAACTTTTGGGGAACATCAGTCTGTTGAAACGGGAATTTTTGATTTTTTAGCTGCTTTGCCAGAATGTATATATACTTCTACTAATTTCGAATTTCTGACGCCATCAGAGGTTACATTAAAACATCAGCCAGTAGCTCCTTTACATGTCCCTTATCCTATTTCATGGGCAGATGAAGAAAGGGATTTGACTGCATGGTTGGGCAATGAATTACAGAACGAGGCTCATGAAGAATTGTATAAGATTCGTGATAAAGTATTGGATTTAAAAAATGATGGTTTGTTGCATGATTTTAATTGTTTGCAAGCTAGTGATCATTTTTATTACATGTGTACAAAGTTGTTTTCAGATGGTATTATTCATCAGTATTTTACTCCATATGCAACTCCTTATGAGGCTTTTATAAACTATATGAATGTGCTAAGCGATTTTATTTTGAGAGTTGAAAAAGCTTATGATGAAAAGGAAACCAATAAAGAGGGAAAAAAGTCATAAAAAGACGAATGGCTAGAGTTTGAAAATGTTTAATATTGTGGGTATTTTTAACACATTAACAATGAATAATGACAAATTAAAAAAACCTGCATACTTATTTGAGGTAAGTTGGGAAGTATGCAATAAAGTGGGTGGTATCCATACTGTGGTATCTACCAAAGCATTAAACATGGTGAAAGAATATGGCGACAGTCATATCTTAGTTGGGCCTGATGTATGGAGATATACTGTGCAGAATCCTGAATTTATAGATGATTCTAAGTTGTTCCGTTCGTGGAGGCAGAAGGCTAATCAGGAGGGGCTCCGTATAAAAGTAGGAAGATGGAATGTTATGGGGAAACCAATAGTTGTGTTGGTTGATTTCAGTACTTTCATTACTCAAAAAGATGAGATTTTTGCTTCATTTTGGGAGAAATATAAATTGGATTCACTGAGCGGACAATGGGATTACATTGAACCAGCTCTGTTTGGATATGCTTCAGGTAAAGTTATTGAAAGTTTTGTTCGTTTTTATACATCTCTTGGACAGCAGGTTGTTGCTCAGTTCCATGAATGGATGACAGGTACTGGATTGTTGTATTTAAAGAGTGCCTTGCCTCAAGTTGGTTGCGTATTTACAACTCATGCAACTGTATTGGGACGCTGTGTGGCAGGAAATAATTTGCCTTTATATAGCGAAATGAAGAATTATGTGCCAGAAGAGTTGACTCGTCGCTTTAATGTTATTGCTAAACAATCTTTAGAGAAGGTTTCTGCGTGGAATGCAGATTGTTTTACAACAGTAAGCGATATTACTGCGGTGGAATGTGCTCATTTTTTGAATAAGGAAGTGGACTTAGTTACCCCTAATGGATTTGAGAATATATTTACTCCCAAAGAAGAAGAATGGATTGAAAAGCGAATTTGCGCCCGAGAAAAATTTTTACAGGTTGCACAAGCTTTATTAGGTAGGCCTGTAGATGAAAATGCGCTGTTGATTGGGACTAGCGGGCGTTATGAGTTCCATAATAAAGGGATTGATGTATTTATTGATGCTATGGGGCGTTTGAATGGTGAAAGTGGTTTAGACAGAGAGATATTAGCTTTTATTTTGGTACCTGCCGGTCATTCTGTCCCTAATCAAGAGTTGTTGCATAATTTGAAGCAACCTAATCAAGCAACTCCAGCAAAAAATTTATATTTGACACATTATTTGACAGATGAGGTAAATGATGCGGTGATTAATAGGATTAAAGCGACGAAGTTGAATAATGGAGAAAGTGATAAGGTGAAAATCTTTTTTGTACCATGCTATCTCAATAGTAATGATGGGATATTTAATATGTCTTATTATGATTTATTGATAGGAATGGATTTAACTGTTTTTCCTTCATATTATGAGCCGTGGGGCTATACTCCGTTGGAAAGTCTTGCTTTTAAAGTTCCAACAATTACAACTACTTTGGCCGGTTTTGGCTTGTGGGTAAAAGAGCATTATAATAAAAATCATCCAGGAATAGAAGTTATTCATCGCGGTGATAATGACGACAGAAATGTGGCATTTGAGATTGCAGATTGGGTGAAAAATTATCTAGATGGAAGTATCCTACAAATGGATAATGCACGTGAAAATGCAAAAGATGTATCCCAAATAGCCTTGTGGGATAATTTATTAGAGTATTATCGTCGTGCATATGATATGGCTTTAGAACGAGCAGAGTTGCGTTTGTCAGATATGCAGATTCCCATGAATAATGAAGTGTCATATATAGAAAAACAATTGTCTGTAAATAATCCGAGCTGGGTGAGTGTGATTATTCATCGTTCGATTCCTGAAAAATTGATTGCATTGGAAGAATTGTGCAAAAATTTATGGTGGTGTTGGCATGATGAAGCCCGTGAATTATTCAGAATGATTGATACTGATGTTTGGAGAATGTGTGGACATAATCCGATTGTTTTGTTAGACTCAATTTCATTAAGCCGGTATCATGAATTGGAAAATGATGCAGAATTTGTCCAAAAATTAAATGATGTATCAGCACGTTTTCATGAATATATGGCCATGAAGGATAGAATGTCTGGAGATGGAGTTGCTTATTTCAGTATGGAATATGGTTTACATTCATCTCTAAAAATCTATTCAGGAGGATTAGGTATTCTTGCCGGTGATTATTTAAAAGAAGCGAGTGATAAGGGAACAAAAATAACGGCCATCGGTTTACTTTATCGTTATGGGTATTTTACACAGAAATTGTCAGCAAACGGAGAACAGGAGGCCGAATATGAGGCGCAGGATTTTATGAAAATAGCAGTGACACCTGTTCGTGATAATGAGGGTAATTGGGTGACTGTTAGTTTGGTATTTCCGGGCCGTAATGTGTATGCTCGGATTTGGAGAGTAGATGTTGGTCGTATAGAGCTGTATTTGTTAGATACGGATTTTGAAGAAAACCTACCAGAAGATCAAAGTATAACACATCATTTATATGGTGGTGATTGGGAAAATCGTTTGAAACAAGAGTTGGTATTAGGATGTGGTGGGGTGCAGGCTCTACGTAAATTAGGAATTCAAACGTCACTATACCATTGTAATGAAGGGCATGCTGCTTTTATAGGTTTGGAGCGATTGAAGGAATATATTACAGAAGAACATCTTTCTTTTGCAGAGGCAATGGAAGTGGTGAGAGCTTCATCGTTATTTACTACACATACGCCTGTCCCTGCTGGTCATGATGCTTTTTCTGAAAATATGCTGAGAACTTATATTTCTCATTATGCAGAGCGTTTAAAGATTAGTTGGGAACAATTACTTGCCTTAGGGAAAATCAATGTTGCAGACCAGAATGAGAAGTTTTCTATGAGTTTTTTGGCTGCAAATTTAGCTCAAGAGGTGAATGGTGTGAGTCGTTTGCATGGCGATGTGAGTAAGGATATATTTAAAGGTATGTGGCCGGGATATGCTCCGGAAGAATTGCATATCAGTTATGTGACAAATGGTGTTCATTATCCTACTTGGACAGCATCGGAGTGGAAGCAAATAGAAGAGAATATTTTTGGAGAAGATTTTAAGAGGCATCATTATAATAAGAAGTGTTTTGAAGAAATTTATTCAGTTCCAGACTCTACCATTCATGATGTGCGTACAAAATTGCGTAAGCAGTTGATAGATTATATTAAAAACAAGATATTGGTGGATCCTGTGAAAGTTCCTTACTTTACACCGAGGCAAGTGATTCAAATACAGGAAACTCTAAGAGATGACGTTTTGACTATAGGCTTTGCTCGTCGTTTTGCAACTTATAAACGTGCGCATTTGTTGTTTCGCAATTTAGATCGCTTGGATGAAATTGTAAATAATCCGAAACATCCTGTACAGTTTATTTTTGCAGGTAAAGCTCATCCTGCAGATAAAGCCGGGCAGGATCTGATTAAAAGAATTGTTGAAGTGTCTAAATTGCCAAAGTTTATTGGTAAAATAGTTTTTTTACCCAATTATGATATGGATTTAGCCAAACGGTTAGTGCGTGGAGTCGATGTTTGGATGAATACACCTACTCGTCCATTGGAGGCTTCCGGTACTAGTGGTGAAAAAGCAGCAATGAATGGAGTAATGCATTTTAGTGTATTGGATGGATGGTGGGTGGAAGGTTATCGTCCTGATGCTGGTTGGATGTTGCCTGCAAAACGTACTTTTGAAAATCAAGGATTACAGGATGAATTGGATTCTGAAATGATTTATAATATCATTGATGATGATATTGCTCCGTTATTCTACGATAGAGATCAAAATGGTTTGTCTCCTCAGTGGATACGTATGATAAAAAATACGATTGCTAAAGTGGCATCTAATTTTACCACTAACCGTATGCTTGAAGATTATGAGCGTCAATATTATATACCAATGGCTGAGCGTTATCGGAAAATGATTGCCAATAATTATGATATGGCAGCAAAAATAACGGAATGGAAACGTAAGGTGAGTAGAGAGTGGGATAATGTTGAATTAATTGGTTTAACTCTGCCTAACCATTCCAAGCAAGTAATAGCATTAGGTAAGTCATATAGTGGAGAAGTAAAATTAGAGTTGGGAGAGTTGAATATGAATGAGGTAGGTGTCGAAATGGTTGTTGCTGAGCAAGAAAATGGCAGGCAGGTAATACGTGATAGGCGTGATTTTACTCCAGTGTCACAAGAAGGAAGTGTAGCACTTTATCGTATTGAAGCAACTGCTGATTCACCTGGTTTATTAATGTTAGCGATTCGTATTTATCCTAAAAATGAGCTATTACCTCATAGACAGGATTTTGCATTGGTGAAATGGTTGTAGCTAACGAGATTGTATAGATACAAGGCTATGTGTATATGCGCATAGCCTTTGTTTTTTATTTTGCTTTATAATGATTGTCTCGGAGTATTGTAAGCACTTTTTCTTTTACCTCACCTTGAATAATGATTTCTCCATCTTTCACAGAGCCTCCTGTTCCGCATTTATTTTTTAATAATTTCGCAAGTTCTTTTAAATCATCTTCATTTCCTAAGAAGCCTTGAATGAGAGTGACGGTCTTTCCTTTGCGTTGTTTCGAATCAAGCACGACACGAAGGTCTTGCTTCTCCGGCGGGAGAGTTTCGATAGTATTTTCTTGAGAATATTCGTAAGTATAATCAGGATTTGTAGAATAGACTACATTTATACGATTTTTCCTTCCGTTTTTCATAATGCATTATATTAAATAATTATCGAGATGGTTGATTACATTTTCTATGTATCTTAATTAAAATACAAATATAGACGTTTTTATTTAATTTTGTGTTAAATGATTGTTTGTGAGAAAATAGAAAGTAACTTTGTATGCTGTAATTGTGATACGGGAAGAGGGGTAAGCATGCAAAGTAAGTTATAATTGCAAACTATAAATGAGATGAATAAAATTCTGAAAAAGACGCATTTCTCTGAACGTGTAGTTCAGTTGGTTGTAGAAGCTCCGCTGATTGCGCGTTCGCGTAAACCGGGAAACTTTGTGATTGTACGCGTAGGCGAAAAAGGTGAGCGTATGCCGTTAACGATTTCGGATGCAGATATTGAAAAGGGTACAATTACTTTAGTAGTTCAGAAAATGGGGGTTTCTTCCACAAAATTGTGTGATTTGAACGAGGGTGATTATATCACGGATTTAGTTGGACCTCTTGGTAAACCAACTCACATTGAAAAAGTGGGTACGGTATTGGCATGTGGAGGAGGTGTTGGCGTTGCTCCGTTATTGCCTATTATCAAGGCATTCAAAGCAGCAGGAAATCGTGTAATAAGCGTTTTGGCTGCTCGTACTAAGGAGTTGATTATCCTTGAAAAAGAAGTTCGTGAAACTTCGGATGAAGTAATTATCATGACAGATGATGGTAGTTATGGAGAAAAGGGTGTTGTCACTGCTGGAATGGAGAAGGTAATAGAGCGTGAAAAAGTGGATTTGTGTGTAACAATCGGTCCTGCTATCATGATGAAATTTTGCGAATTACTTACTCGTAAGCATGATATACCTACTATTGCCAGTTTGAATGCACTTATGGTTGATGGTACTGGTATGTGTGGTGCATGTCGTGTGACTGTAGGAGGTAAGACTCGTTTCACTTGTGTTGATGGTCCTGAATTCAATGCCCATGAAATAGATTTTGATGAGATGTTGTCCCGTTTGGGAGGTTTCAAGAAGGCGGAAACAGAAAAAATGGAAGAATTTATTCATCATCACGATTGTGCCTTAAGTGATAGAAATGCTGAGTGGCGAAAAGAATTGAGAGATTCAATGAAGGCTAAAGACCGTACGGCTATTGAACGTGTTGTGATGCCGGAACGTACACCTGCAGAACGGATTACAAGCCAGCGTTTGGAAGTAAATACCGGTTTAACGAAAGAAATGGCAATGTTAGAAGCTAAACGTTGTCAAGATTGTGTTAATCCCACTTGTACGGAAGGATGTCCTGTAAGTATAGATATTCCTGGATTTATTAAAAATATTGAGAGAGGAGACTTTTTGGAAGCTGCAGCAGTATTAAAACGTACTAGTGCGCTGCCTGCTGTTTGTGGACGTGTTTGTCCGCAGGAAAAACAATGTGAATCTAAATGTTTTTATCTGCAGAAGTTAAAAAAAGCTCCTGTGGCTATTGGTTACTTGGAGAGATTTGCCGCTGACTTTGAACGTGAGTCTGGTCAGATAGCTATTCCCGAAGTAGCGGCTCCCAACGGTATTAAGATTGCTGTTATTGGTTCCGGTCCTTCCGGATTGTCATTTGCGGGAGATATGGTAAAACGTGGTTATGATGTTACTGTATTTGAGGCATTGCATGAAATTGGTGGTGTATTGAAATATGGTATTCCAGAATTCCGTTTGCCCAATCATATTGTGGATGTTGAAATCAACAATCTGAAAAAAATGGGTGTGAAGTTTGTTACAAACTTTATCGTAGGCATGACAAAAGGCATTGAGGATTTGAAGAAAGAAGGATTTACAGGATTCTATGTTGCTTCCGGTGCCGGTTTGCCTAATTTTATGAATATACCGGGAGAAAATGCCAATGGTGTTTTGTCTTCAAATGAATACTTGACACGTGTCAATCTGATGGGTGCAGATAATGAGTTTTCTGACACTCCAGTATATCGTGGCAAGAATGTTGTCGTTGTTGGTGGTGGAAATACAGCAATGGACTCTGTACGTACAGCCAGACGTTTGGGAGCGGAGCGTGCAATGATTATTTATCGTCGTAGTGAAGAAGAAATGCCTGCTCGTTTGGAAGAGGTTAAACATGCTAAAGAAGAAGGATGTGAATTTATCACCTTGACAAATCCTATTGAGTACATTAAGGATGAGCGTGGATATGTAAAACAAGTTCGTGTTCAGAAAATGGCATTGGGAGAACCGGACGCTAGTGGTCGTCGTCGTCCTGTCCCTGTAGAAGGTAGTGAATATCTGATTGATGCAGATGTCGTTGTTGTTGCTGTTGGAGTTTCTCCAAATCCGATAGTTCCGCGTTCTGTAGCCGGATTGGAGTTATCCAAGAAGGGAACCATTATTGTAGATGAGGAGACGATGCATTCTAATCTGCCTGAATTCTTTGCTGGTGGTGATATTGTACGTGGTGGAGCTACTGTCATTTTGGCAATGGGTGATGGAAGACGTGCGGCAGCACATATGGACGAGCAATTTAAAAATCAGAAATAAATATATTGCTGATTAGTATGAATTAAACAACGGCTTTGTTAAATCAAGGTCGTTGTTTTTTATATTAATATCCGATTGTTTAGTCGGAAGTGTTGCTCCATGAAGATTTAAGAAAATAGAGAGTATTAAAATCAAATCCTTTAAGAGTTTCGTTAGGCTCGAAATCGGCTAAAGGCTCCTAGACCGAATAGGGCAAAATCGTATCGGATAGGATCAATTGAATCAAAATTCCGAAGTTGTTCCGTCAATTCTTTTACAGCAAGAGCATCATTTTGTTTGCGAGTCAATAGTCCTAGTTGACGACTGACATTACCGGTATGCAAATCCAGAGGGATTAATAGCGCAGACGTAGGAATGTTTTTCCATAAGCCGAAATCTATTCCTTTATGGTCATTGCGTACCATCCATCGCACAAACATATTGATGCGTTTGCAGGCAGAGCCTTTATCCACATTAGCAATATGACGCAATACTCTTGGTTCCGCAGGTAAGGATGTGAAGTGATGGTACCAATCGCTTAAGACTTTAAACATATCTTGGTGTTGTTGCCATGATTTTGTGAAGATTGTTTCCAATCCGCCATGCTGGCGATAAATATTTGCTAGAGACCGCATAAAATAAATACAGTCATAGCCGTTGAATGTGCGGTGCTTGAAATGCTCAAAACGCTCAAATTCTGTATCAGTTGCATGCATGATAAAGTTGTATGGCATGTAATCCATATACTGCATCAGCTCTTTGCATTTTTTTATGATTGTCGGGCGTTGTCCCCAAGCTAGAGAAGCAGCAAGGAAACCGGAAATTTCAATGTCTTCTTTATTTTCAAATAGTTTGGGTATTTGTATAGGATCTGTTTCTATAAAAAAATCAGAGCGACAGTACTCAATATATTTTTCATCTAGAAGTTCTTTGATTTCTTTGGATGTCATTTTATTCAACCTGCTGATTTTGTAATTACAGTATTTTACATGCACGCAACATTTCACGTTTCCCCGGAGGTCCCGGAAGACGTTTAATCGTGAAACCTACTGCTCGTAATGCTTGCTTGACGATTCCTTTTACACAGTATGTGACAAGTATTCCATTGGGATGTAAGGAGGCATTGAAACGAGCAAATACCTCTGTAGTCCAAAGATGTGGTTGAACATCTGGATTAAAAGCATCAAAATATACAATATCAAATATCGGGGGCATATCAATATCACGGAAATCGCATTGGTGTTTACAGATGCTGAAAAAAGGAGTCAACTGTTGTTCTGTTTCCCAAGGAATGGTATGAATAGCATTAAATAATGCCATGCTTGAATCGTCAGCATCTGCTGTGTAATTTAAGCGCTTGATTTCCTCTGGAGATAATGGATATTTTTCAATGGTATGATAGCATACCGGAATCTGTATTTCATTGGCATGTAGCAGTGTAAGGTATGCGTTAAGACCGGTTCCGAACCCTGCTTCCAAAATATGAAGGCAAGTCGTATCAGGATTCCTGTCAAGCCAATAATCGACCCCTGCCCGTAGAAAAATATGTTGTGCTTCTTGTACAGCACCATGAACTGAATGGTAATGCTCATTCAGTTCCGGTACATATAGTGTGACACTCCCGTCTGCTGTTTCGATAAATTCATGCATATTAGCAAAGCTCTGCACGTAACAAATTCACAAATTCGATAATGTCGCTTTCTGTCGTATCAAAAGAGCATACCCAACGAACTTCAGATGCATTTTCATCCCATACGTAGAAAAAACATTTTTCTTGCAATACTTGTATTTTGTCGCGCGGGATAATGGCAAATATTTCGTTCCCTTGTACCTCTTGTGTGATGCGGATTCCGGGTATTTTAGTGGCTTCATTTGCCAGCTTTTGAGCCATACGATTGGCATGTGATGCTGTTTTAAGCCAAAGATTGTCTTTTAATACAGCTGAAAATTGGGCTGCAATAAAACGTGTTTTGGAATGTAACTGCATCAGCTGTTTCCGGATAAAAGGTATTTCGGTGACTGTTGAAGTATTGAAGAAAATAACCGCTTCTCCAAACATCATGCCGTTTTTAGTGCCTCCAAAACTCAAAACGTCAATGCCGACATCGGCTGTGATTTCTTTAGGAGAGCATCCTAAATAGGCTATTGCATTGGAAAGTCGAGCTCCGTCCATGTGTACATACATGTTGTGTGCATGTGCATAGTCGCATATTTCCTTTAATTCTTCTCGGCTATACACCGTACCTAATTCTGTACATTGTGTCAGTGAAATGATTTTAGGCTGTGCATGGTGTTGGTCTCCAAACCCATGCATGTGGTTTTTGATTAATCCGATGTTGAGTTTGCCGTCAAAGGTCGGGACTGTCAGCAATTTGCTGCCGCTCTGTTTTTCGATGGCTCCGCATTCGTCGACGTTGATATGTGCTGTTTCTGCACAAATAACGGCATGGTATGAACGTGTGAAAGCCGAGAGGCTGAGGATATTGGCTCCTGTGCCGTTGTATACGAAAAAAACTTCAATATTCTCGCCGAATACTGCTTTGAAATCTGCAATGGCTTTTGCTGAATATTCATCTTCGCCATAAGAGTGCTGGTGTCCGTATGCGGCTTCTTCCAGCGCTTTGAATACTTCCGGCAACACACCGGAAAAATTGTCACTTCCGAATCCTCGAATCATGATTGTTTGGTTTATACTTGGTTTAAGTTGTTGGCAAAGATAGTGAATTGTTGGAAAATTTCGGTAAATTAGAAAATTGTATTATCTTGGTCCTCGAATTTAATATATGAAGTCTATGTTCTTATACAGATTAAAATCAAAGAGTTTCTATAGTTTGCTCATATGGTTGTTTATTGGTTTGTTGGTGGCAGCTTGTGGCTGTAAGGAGCAAAGTATAGTTTTATTACACACCAATGATAGTCATGGTAGTATATTGCCGGTCAGTGGAGTTGGTGGTATGGCTGAGCGTGCTACTGTTATCGACAGTTTGAAAAAGTTGTATCCGGACAAAATTTTATTGTTGGATGCCGGTGATTTCAATACGGGGCAGGCTGTTTCCAATATGTTTTGTGCTCGTCCGGATATATTGGCATATAATTTTATGAAATACGATGCGGTGACATTAGGAAATCATGAGTTCGACCATCCGGTGGATACATTGTTGCAACAGATGCGTTTGGCAAATTTTCCTTTTGTTATTTCCAATGTTTCTTATAAAGGCAAAGCATTAGGAGTTGAAACTTTAGTAAAAGAGGTAAATGGGGTGCGCAT
>CAKVCR010000031.1 GCA_934725835.1 uncultured Odoribacter sp. | reverse complement strand
ATAGGTCTGTTCAGCTTCCACCCGATAAGGCAACACAAAACAATCCTTTCCATTCCACTCTGCTCGTCCGACCAAAGCTCCGTTTTTAAACAAACACACCTCTGCATCCGGAAATGTCTTCCAATCGATTGTGTCACGCATCGGTCGAGTCTGCGATACCGCTACACGAACCGTATCGTCACCTTCCACCAAAAAACAATTCAACACCAATGCAGGCTTCTCCTTGCCAAGGTCGATACTTATCACCTCCTCGCATCCCCACAATCCAAATACAATAAATATAATAGCACTCAATATCCGGTTCATTTCCTGACTCATACAAAATATTTCACAGTGTCCGAAAAATCGGACACTGCACATAGTTAATATCTCATTATAGACTCAATGACACTACCCTCAACTCCTACATAATCATATAACAATCTCGGAGCATCTCCGTACCCCCTTGACTCATGATTTATTTCAATATGAAATGACGGGAATTTTCCGTATCTGACCATAGCTATCTTATAATATCTGCCACCCCGATTTTCTGAGGAGGTAACGGGAACTGAAGGACCTTCCATTTTATTGCTGACCAATCGACGAATAGTATATGTTGTACGATAAGTCCTCCAGCTTTTTTTTGAATTTTTTCTTTTATATCCCTGCTGATACAAAGCCAATATAGTTCGCTCTTCACCATCTGCTTTTTCAGGATAAAGATCCAGTGCCCACTTGTATCTCCGATTATCTTTATGCTGATCTCCTCCTGTCAAAGTCATAAACCCATCTGCCTGTCCGGCTCTTGTCATGGGCAAATTATAATAATCTACAATCACGCCATTTTCACTATCGGTATTTACAGCATCCGCAAAAGCTTCTATTCGGTCTTTCAAGGCATTTTCAATTGTTATTTTCCTATCGTTTTTGTATATCCACAATGTATTGCCGATTTTTATCTTCCCATCTTTTGAAAGAATTTCTGCTTTCCCATGAACATTGAAAGGATAATCCACATCCAGACATTCATTCTCATCAATAATCTTTACAACACCCTGATACTGCTTTTGAAAAACCTTCATCTGATTATCATCTTCCAAATCGTCAAAAGCATCAAAATAAGACTTAAAATGAGAATAAGCGGATTCAAAACCTATCTTTTTTTCCCATTCCTGCCTTTCGTTTTCAGACATTTCTATACACATCTGCTCCAATGAATCCAAAACATGGAAATCCTTTACCACCAAATAGCCATTTTCAACCCAGACATTTTCATTTGTTATATAGTTTATAACTCCTTTAGTCAATGGCATATCATGATTCAAAACCTTATCTTCTGAACATGACGTCAGGACATAAACTGCAATTAAGAATAATAGTATTTTCATATTCGTTACATTAATAAATTCTCATACTACGATTTTGAATAGCGCATTCTAAGGAAAAAACGTCCTTGCCACCCACCCTTCCTATATTCATGTTGGAATGGTTTATCAACCCCTACTCCTTGAGAAGAATGTGATATTTCTATATCAAAATTAGGAACAATATCATTCTCTGTTATAGCAATATAAAAATATCTTCCGCCATGTCCTCTTGGAGAAGTTATTTTTTCATAATTACTTACATCTATTGTTTCTCCATTTGCCCGAAATTTTAATATCTGACAAGAATACCTTGTCTTGTATGTACTACCATTTCTAAAACTTTGTTGGTATAATCCTAAAGTATACCGAAGTTTACCATCTTGTCTTTCTGGAAGTAAATCCAAACTTATTTTATAAGCACGATTTTTATCAGTATTATAAAATACAGTTGCAGTATCGACCAACTCTATATGATTACTTGGTTGTCCTTTTCTTGCCTTCGGTCTTGTATAATAATCTACAAATACACCTGTAGCATCATCAGACATCATCGCATCCGCATATTTTGAAATTCTTTCCTCTGTCGCATTCTCAATCGTTACTTTTCGGTTCTTTTGGTATATCCATAAAGTATTGCCAATTTTAATCTTACCGTCTTTGGAAAGAATGGCTGCCCGCCCACGAGCATCAAACGGATATTCCACATCACAATATTCCCCGGTATTGACTATGCCTAAAATATCCTTATACTTCTCTTGAAACTTAATTTTTTCTTCCTTTTCAGATAGAGCATCAAAGGCATCAAAATAAGGCATAAAATACGTATAGGCAGATTCGAATCCCAAACTATTTTCCCAAGCAGCCTGTTCTTCATCTGTCATAAGAGTACACATATTTTCTATAGAATCCAACACATGCCAATCTTTCAGTACCAAATAACCGTTTTCAACCGTTACGTCCGAACTCACAGCACGTGTCTCCGGAATATTATTCATATCCGGAACATCTGTCATGTTTACAACTTCATTTTTCTCACACGAAAAAAATGAAAATACAAGCAACAAATAAATTAATTTTTTCATGTTTCGTCTTTTAAATGTTTTTAGTTTATCATCAAAGCTTTGATTTCTTCCACGAAATTACCTCTTTCCCCGTGATTCCGTATCGATACATCACAAATTAATGGTGGTATGCCATTTTTGCAAAACACTAAATATCTGACTATTACATTTACAGATATAAGAAAAAGTTAGTACATCTGTTTTTTAGGGTGGTAACGTATATAAAACTGTCTTATTTTCTTCCTAAATTCGTCCGTTCGACATTTCAGAACACGAATTGCCATCATTGATTTTGTCAGTGTTATAGTATGAACATAATGTACAACATAAAATTCTTTTTTATCATCGCTACCATCGTTCTGTCAGGATGCGAAAGCCGCAATGAAGTAATTAGCCAACTGCTTCACGCCAACGACATGCCTCCGTATAAACTGCTGAAGACATTAGACTCCATCGACCATACGCAAAAACTTTCCATAGAAGATCGGCATGATTACACCTTTCTGAAAACAACTGCACGCTATAAACTAAAAAAAATTAAGGCAAACGACACGTTGCTGTGCAATGAAGTAGCATTTTACGATAAAAAAGGAGACTCCGAAAAAGCCGCATTCCTCCTGCTATGCTGTGGGAAGGCATACCGCCAGGCACACCTCTACGAACAGGCCGACCTTCATTATATGGAAGCCGCAGCCAAAGCCGACGAATTGCTCGACAAGACCCTTATGCTCTATATTTACTACGAAAGAGGGAGTCTCTATTCCATGCTCGAAGACAAAGAGGGCGCCATTCAAATGTTCGACTGCATGGTGCAATTGGCCCGAAAGGATGCTCAACTGAAAAAACAATTGGAAACAACCTATCCGTTTTTAGATGCCACAGATGCCCTGCTATGTCTCGGAGAATATGAAAAAGCAACCGAATGGTATCAAAAGATTTATGAACATGTCATTACCCATGCAGATTCCGCAATCGTTGCAAATATTGTCCACAAAATGGCCTATTCGCTATGCCAACAAAAACACCTGGAAGCGTCGAAATTCTATATCAAACGTTCATTGGAATACGGCAACAGTCAGGGGATAGTGCTAAAAAACTTATTTTTGCTGGCAAACATATATAACAAAGAGCAACTGCCCGACAAACTAAAGGAGACGCTGGCAAAAGCCAAAAGTTATCTGACGCCAGAAAACATCAAAGGTCGGGAGAACTATTACTGGCTGCTGGGAGAACTATACAGTCTGGAGGGGAAATATCCTCAGGCATTGGAAACATTCAAACGTTATGATGCCATTACGGATACCACATGGGCCAGAAAATCGGAACTCCACATGAAACGGATGACCGAAACCTACAAGCTCATGAAAGCCGAGGCAAAGAATCACAAGCTACAGACACAATATTTAATGACAGTGGTTGTCGGATTGCTGATATTGCTGTGCTCCAGCCTGGTTGCTTTCGGTTTTTATCTTCGCTCCCAGCGTCGGCACAAGCAATATATCGAAATGGAAAACTTCAATCTGAAGCTCAATGCCTTGTTGACCGACAGCACGTCCAAACTGAAGGAATTGCTTTCGCACAACCTGTATGTCACCAAGCAGCTGTCAAAGCTAAAGAATATCACCACTCCTAAAAATGAGGAATTCATAAAACAGTATTACCAACTATTCAGCCATCCGGAAGATTCGGACTCTCAGGAATGGGAAAACATCTATTTCGCCGCCAATTTTCTGCACGACAATTTCAAAAACAAAATAACTGCCGCATTCCCACAAATTTCCGAGGATGACATCAAAATGTGCTGTCTGATACGAATCGGATTCAACACCAATGAAATAGCATTTGCCATGAACCTGAGTCCCCACACCATACATAAAAGAAAAACCATCCTACGCAAAAAACTCGATATGCCGGAAGGTGCCGACATCATCGAATTTCTATGTCAATAGTCCTAATCGCCTCCCACTGATGTCTTACCAACCTCTCACTCCCCTTTTACACTAATCCGTTCCTAACCCGAAGCTCATCCGAAGCTCAACCGAACAGCATGCTTCGAGCTTGCCGGAAGCAACGGCTCACCTTTGTCTCAAGCCGGGAGGGAAGCAGAAGGAAAAAACAGCCATAAAAAAAGAGGATGCTTCCCGCACCCTCCCATGCAATACTTATTGTCCGATTTTATCTGATTTCTTTTTGCCGGTATCAACCGGTTTGGCTATGGATTCGCGCATTTGCGTATCCGCCTCGATATTTTTCATCCGATAGTAATCCATGACACCCAAATTGCCCGAACGGAAAGCCTCCGACATGGCAAGCGGTATGTTCGCTTCTGCCTCTATCACCTTGGCTTTCATCTCCTGGGCCAATGCTTTCATCTCCTGTTCGCGAGCTACAGCCATAGCACGACGCTCTTCTGCTTTTGCCTGCGCAATTTTAAGATCGGCCTCTGCCTGGTCTATCTGCAGACCCGCACCGATGTTCTTGCCGACATCGATGTCGGCAATGTCAATGGAGAGGATTTCAAATGCCGTACCGGAATCCAATCCCTTGTTCAACACCACCTTGGAAATAAAGTCTGGATTCTCCATCACGGCCTTGTGGGATTCAGACGAACCGATAGAGGATACAATGCCTTCGCCGACACGCGCCAGAACGGTCTCCTCTCCGGCTCCGCCGACAAGACGCTTGATGTTGGCACGTACCGTCACCCGGGCTTTAGCAATCAACTGGATACCGTCTTTTGCCACGGCGGTCACCGGCGGAGTGTTGATGACTTTCGGATTCACACTCATCTGTACGGCTTCGAATACATCGCGTCCTGCCAAATCGACCGCTGTCGCTATCTGAAATGTCAAATCAATATTGGCCTTGGATGCCGACACCAGCGCATGAACCACCTGCGACACGTGACCTCCCGCCAGATAGTGGGCCTCAAGCATATCCCGATAAAGCTCGATACCGGCCTTTTTGCCTTCAATCATCGCCCCGACAATGACGGTGGGCGGCACTTTACGCCAACGCATCAACACCAACTGCAACAGCGATATTTTCACATCAGACACCAAAGCCTGAAACCACAAGCCGACGGGTATGAAGTAAAGGACAATCCACAGCAGAAACAGACCTCCTGCAATGGCAACACTCAAAAGAACAATGCTTCCGTTTTCCATGTTTAGTTCGATTTAGATTTTACTATGATTTTGTTTTTCAATACTTTCACCACTTCCACCGGCTGATCGGTATCGATGTATCCCGAAATGGATTCCGCCTCGACCAAGGCATCCCCCACACGTACATTACCCATCGGAGCCAGACGCCCCTGTGTCACCCCGCTATCTCCCTCATGGACGGATGCATCCACTCCTTCGACCGTTGCCTCCACACTGGAATCAAGACTGAGGCGTTTCCAGGTCGATGAACGCAAGGCATACCGGACGGCTCCCCCACACAACAGCACTGTGGTGCCCAGAATAAAATGCCCTGCGGGCGCACCATAAAAAGAATATCCGAGCCATAACCCGGCAACAATACACCCAAAGCCCAAGACTCCGGCAACATTAACGCCGGTGAATACCAACAATTCGAGCAATACCAACACCAAGCCAATCAATATCAGCATCAATACAATCATCCATTCCATCGTAAACAATCATTTATATCGTGGATAAAGATATGAAAATACTTCCAAATATCAATACTTATTATTTACTTTGTGGCGTTTTTATACATAAAGGAATATACCATGGAGTTTGAAGGACATCCTGAGGAATCGTTTTATTACAAGGAGGAGCATTTCAGCCCGGAACGGACTGAAAAGTTGAGCTACCATTATCACGAAATCCTCAAATTACTGGGAGAAGACGTTGAACGGGAGGGACTGTTGCAGACCCCGATGCGTGTAGCGAAAGCCATGCAGTTTATGACACAGGGCTACCGGCAGAATCCGGAAGATATTTTACGTTCGGCCCTGTTTAAAGAGGATTATCGGCAGATGGTGATTGTCAAGAACATCGAAATCTATTCCATGTGCGAACACCACATGCTGCCTTTCGTAGGAAGAGCTCACGTTGCCTACATTCCGAACGGCCGGATTACAGGTCTCAGCAAAATAGCGCGCGTTGTGGATGCCTATGCCCGCCGCCTGCAGGTGCAGGAAAGACTGACTCAGCAAATCAAAGACTGCATTGAGAATACGCTTCATCCGCTGGGAGTGGCAGTGGTCATTGAAGCCCAGCATTTTTGCATGATGATGAGAGGTGTACAGAAACAAAATTCAGTCACCACCACTTCGGATTTTAGCGGAGCATTCGAAAAGCTCGCTACACGTGAGGAATTTATCCGCCTCATAAGCGCCGAACTGCGCTGACCAGGATTGTAAAAAATCAAACGCGGGCAACCGCATTAAACAATAAATACTATGAAAAAAGCATTTGTATTTCCCGGGCAGGGAGCGCAATTTGTGGGAATGGGAAAAGAGTTGTACGAGACGTCTCCCAGAGCCAAAGAATTATTTGAAAAAGCCAATGATATTTTAGGTTTCCGCATCACCGACCTGATGTTTGCCGGAACGGACGAAGATTTGAAACAGACCAAGGTTACACAGCCGGCTATTTTCTTGCATTCAGTGATTTTGGCAGACAGCCTGACAGAGACTCCGGATATGGTGGCTGGTCACTCGTTGGGAGAATTTTCTGCATTGGTTGCAGCAAAAGCCCTCTCTTTTGAAGACGGTCTGCGTTTGGTACACGCCCGCGCTTTGGCTATGCAGAAAGCCTGTGAAGCGAATCCTTCAACAATGGCTGCCGTTATCGGAATGGCAGATGAAAAAGTGGAAGAAATCTGCAACTCCATTGATGAGGTGGTTGTTCCCGCCAATTACAACTGCAAAGGACAGATTGTCATTTCAGGAAGCAACAAAGGCATCGAGCTTGCCTGCCAGAAACTGGCTGAAGCCGGCGCAAAAAGAGTATTGCCATTGAAGGTGGGCGGCGCATTCCACTCTCCGCTGATGGAGCCTGCACGCCAGGAACTGGAAGCTGCCATCAAGAACACCAAGTTCTCCGTACCGGTTTGCCCGATTTACCAGAACGTTGATGCACAGCCCTATACCGATCCGGCAAAAATTCAGAAGAACCTGATTGCACAGTTGACTGCCTCTGTAAGATGGACACAGATTATGCAAAACATGATTGCCGACGGCGCTACTTCCTTCTTGGAAATCGGTCCGGGAAAAGTGCTGCAGGGACTGCTGAAAAAAGCAAGCACGGAAATAGAAACAAGCGGTATCCAATAAAATACGGGATAAACTGAAATCATTCGGGAGTTGGCTGAATCAATAAGTCGAATACTTATCAATTCAGCCAACTCTTTTTTGTCTTTTCATTTTTTTGCTAAAACTAATTTTGTATCTTTATCCCTGATAAATTGTATTTTTCCGATTATGCCAAACAGAAAACTCAAAAGACATTTAAACATAGGGTTCAGGTGGCTGACAATCCTCATTATCTGTACAGTCACAGTCTATCTATTCCCACGAGGAGGCAGTTTTCAATACGAATATCAGAAAGGGATGCAATGGCGATATGAGACGCTGTATGCACCATTCAGTTTTCCGATACACAAGACTGACGAGGAACTGCAGCAGGAACGAAAGAAAATCACAGAGGACCAGCGGCCTATCTTCAAACGCAACTCTCAGGTGGCTGACAATCAGGTGGAAAAATTCCATACGGCGCTCCGTGCCTTCGAAAATCCGGACAACCTTCCAATATTGAAAAGACTTGTAAAAAAACTGGAGGCTATCTATGCGGCAGGAATATTACAACTTCCGGAAGAGATGAATGCCGCCCAAATCAAGCAGGTGCAGATTATATCAAACAATCTGGCGGAAACGGTGAAAATCAACAATGTCTATACACTGAAAAAGGCCTACACCACCTTGAGCGAGGAGATAAACCGCAGCATGCTCGCCCAGTCTGTAAAAGAGAATATTCTCAGTTTGAACCTGAACAATTATCTGCAGCCGAATCTGGATTTCGACCTTGCAAAGACCACCCAGGCTCAAGTGGCGATCCTAAAAAGTATCAGTCTGACCCAGGGGATGGTGCAGAAAGGCGATGTCATTATCAGCAAACGCGAATTGGTGACTCCGGAAAAGATTAAATTGCTGAATTCTCTCAAGACCGAATACCAGAATAATTTAGGCTCGACAGAGACCTATACCCGCATCATCGGCGGACAGTTTCTGCTGGTGCTGATTGCATTGGTCGTGTTTTCCACCTTCTTCTACTATTCCAAGAAAAGGATATTCTACAATAACCGGGAATTCATCTTCCTGTACGGTCTTTTCCTGGCAACCATTTTATTGGGCAGCTTAGGTTACTACCAAAGCATCAATATGTTTGCAATACCGATACTGTTCTTCACCATCATTGTCAACATACTGATTGGCAGTCGTTCGGCACTGTATCTGCTCTTGGGGACTACGCTGCTGGTGTCCTATTATGCACCAAACAGCTACATGTATGCCTTTATGCAGGTGGCTGCAGGCATCGTTGCTATTTTCAGCCTGACACATCTGCAACGCCGTGGCCAGCTGTTTATCTCCATCCTGCTGACATTCATCACCTATGCTCTGGTATATACAGCCTTTATCCTTACTCAGGAAGGAGAGATACGTATCTCTCACATGTTCGGCTATTTATGGCTGTTTGTCAACAGTATGCTGCTAATGCTCACCTATCCGGTCATCTATATCTTCGAGAGGATTTTCGGGTATACCTCGGAAATCACCCTGATTGAATTATCCAATCCGAACCATCCGGCATTGCGCAACCTGACCAAGAAGGCTCCCGGGACCTTCCAGCATTCACTGATGGTGGCAAATCTGGCGGAAGAGGCGATTTACCGCATCGGCGGCAACCCGTTGCTGACACGTACCGGAGCCCTCTATCACGATATCGGCAAGACCTACGAACCGTTCTTCTTCATCGAGAACCAGGCAGGCGGCATGAACCCTCACAGCAACTGTGAATTCGATGAAAGCGCACAGCACATTATCAACCATGTCACCAAGGGCGTGGAGATGGCAAAAAAATATAATCTGCCGGAATGTATCATCAACTTTATCCGCACCCACCACGGGAAAAGCAAGGTGAAATATTTCTATAACTCATTCAAGAACAAATATCCGGATAGGGAAATAGACGAATCCAAGTTCACTTATGCAGGCCCCGACCCCGTCAGCCGGGAATGCGCAGTGGTAATGATGGCAGATGCCGTGGAGGCTGTATCACGCACGCTGACCGAAAAGACCGAAGAAAACATTGCCCAGGCTGTAAACAGCATCATCGACGGACAGGTCCAGGACGGCCGTTTTGCGAATGCCGACATCACCTTCAAGGATATTGCCACCGTAAAACAAGTATTTATTGAAATGCTGACTAATATATACCATTCCAGAATCGCCTATCCGAAACTGGAGAAAAAAGAAGACAAGTAAAACAAACTAACAGCAAGATGACACAGAGAGCCATTACCATCAAAGACCTTGCAGAAAAACTAAACATTTCTGTTTCAACAGTATCCCGGGCATTAAAGGATAATCCTGAAATCAGCCATCAAACCCGCAAAGCGGTCCAGGATTTAGCAAAGGAATTAGGATACAGACCGAATCCTATTGCAGTCGCTCTAAAGACACACAAAAGCAATACAATCGGAGTCGTTGTACCGCAAATCGTCAACACATTCTTTGCCAATGTCGTAAAAAGCATTGAAGGAGTGGCAGATAAATATGGATACAACGTGTTGGTCAGCTCCTCGAACGAAAGTTTTGAAAAAGAAAAAAAGAATATTGACATATTTCTGGCCAACCGTTGTGACGGTATCATCCTCTCTATTTCGAAGGCAACCACCTCGTATGAACACATTCAGAACATACTGAACTCGGGGGTGCCATTGGTGCTTTTTGACCGCACCGCCAAAGAGCTGGAGGTTTCCAAAGTCGTTGCAGACGATGCGGAAGCTGCATATAAAATCGTGCAACACCTGATTCACGGCGGCGCCCGTAAAATCGCCCTGCTGACGGGTCCGAAACATCTGTCTATCGGCAAAAACCGCATGAAGGGCTATCTTAAAGCCATGACCCAGAACAAATTGGAAATAGACACGAATCTCATTGTCAGATGTGAAGATTTTACAGTAAAATCGGCAAAAGCAGCCGTACTCCGCCTGCTGGACTCAAAACATATTCCCGATGCGATTTTCGGCATCAATGATGATATGGCCATTGGTGCAATGGAAGCCATCAAGGAGAGAGGATTGCGAATCCCCGAGGATGTTGCGATTTTCGGATTCTCAAACAGCAAGCGTTCCCGTTATATGACACCATCCATCAGTACGATTGATCAATTCCCGGAAAAGATCGGTGCAACAGCCGCTGAATTGCTTTTCGAGCAGATACTTGACCCCAAACATGCGAAAATCAGAGAAGAGGTCATCAATTGCGAATTGATTGTCCGCGAATCTTCAGACCGGTCATATTTACAGAAATAAAGCCGACTCTACAATTACTTTCATAGGAGAAGCGCCCGTCAAGACGGGCGTTTTTCTATTGAAAGCAATAAACGCACCGAATCAGGCTAACGAGCTTTAACCTTTAGAGAAAGGTTTTTCACACATCTAACTGGCATAAGACCTCTCTGCGGTTAAAGATAGTTAAATAGGAAGAGAATAGCTCCATCGTGATTATATTTGTTATTGGTAAAACCAAGGGAATTATTAAGTAACAACGAAAATAGGAAATATGGATGTAGTTGTGGAGAACTTGACCAAGTCGTTCGGCTTGCAGAAAGCTATTGACTCCGTTAGTTTTAAGGCGCGTAAAGGGGAAATTCTCGGTTTTCTCGGTCCGAATGGTGCCGGTAAGACAACGACTATGAAAATCATGTCCTGCTTTCTATTCCCTGATTACGGCAATATCTACTTTGATAAATATTCCATTCATAAAAATGCCGGCAAGATAAGGGAGTTTATAGGCTATCTCCCGGAGCACAATCCCCTTTACGAAGAGATGAATGTGATTGATTTTCTGGAGTTCATAGCCAAGATACACAGGATTCCCGGCTACAAGATAGGGGCACGCATCGTTGATATGCTTCAGCTGTGTGGACTGGACTCGGAAAAGCACAAGACGATTCGTGAGCTTTCCAAAGGATACAGGCAGCGGGTCGGATTGGCTCAGGCATTAATCCACGATCCGGAAGTGCTGATTCTGGACGAACCGACCACAGGGTTGGACCCTAACCAAATCAGAGAAATCCGCGAGCTCATTGCAAATATCGGACGAGAGAAAACCATTATTCTCAGTTCACATATTCTGGCAGAAATCGAGGCAACATGTGACAGAGTGCTGATTGTCAACAAAGGTAAGGTGGTTGCAAACGGGACATCCGAAGAGTTGAGAAAAAAATCAGACTCGGACAAAGTATTGAAAGTGAATATATGCGGAGCGACAGAACCGGAAATATTCAAAGAACTGTCAACGATTCCGGATGCCAAGGTGACCCATCACAAGGAGGGACATTATTTCAACGTACGCTGTGAACGGGGAATAAATGTGGAGAAAGATATTTTTGATTTATGCACCCGCCATGATTGGTATATAAACGAACTTACCCCCGTCGAGACAAGGCTGGAAGATATTTTCCGACAGGTAACACAAAATTAAAAAGGTATGAAGACAATACATATTCTTATAAACAAGGAACTGAACAATAGTTTCAATTCGTGGGGAATCTATATTGGATACCTGATTTTTTTCTGTGTATGCGGTTTCTATATCTGGCTGTCCAACAACAATATATTCTATTTAGGACAAGCCACGATGATGCCTGTCTTTACCATCATCAACTGGACGCAATTCTTTCTGATACCAGCATTGACCATGCGCAGCCTTGCCGACGAAAGACGGAACGGCACTTTAGAGCTGCTGCTCACCAAACCAATCAAGGCTTCCGACCTGATTGGAGGCAAATTCTTTGCAAGTCTGGCGATAGCAGCCATAGCCCTTGCACTGACTCTCCCCTATTATCTGACCATTTCATTACTGGGCACAATAGACCACGGGACAGTGTTTTTGGGATATTTGGGTCTGCTCTGCATGGCATCCTGCTATATCAGTATCGGGATTTTCGCCTCATCACTGGCCCGCACTCCGGTGACGGCATTTTTCATACACTATGGCATCGGTCTATGCTTCCAGGCACTGTTCGGGATGCTTGCGACACAATTCCACAACGGCCTTATTGCCAACACGCTCAACTATCTGTCGATGGAAGAACACTTCGACACGTTGGCGCGTGGCATTCTGGACACCCGGGACATTATCTACTTCTGTTCTGTCTGCGCCATATTTCTCGCACTCTCTAAGTTCTTCGTGTGCAAAAACAGGTTTTAGCAAGATGTAAAATTTTAAGCCAAGAAGATTATGAAGAAGATTTTAAAAGATATCATCTATATACTCATCGGCGTAGTGCTGCTGAATATTGTGTCATATTTTGTCTACATACGCTGGGATTTCACGTCGACAAAACGATATTCCCTCAGCAATGTCAGCAAAAACATCATTCAGGGAAATACTCAAAACATTGCCGTGGATTTTTATGTCACAGAAAATCTGCCACAAGATATCCAAAAGTTGGCTAAAGAATTTTTATCCCTGCTCAAAGAATATAAATCATTGAGCAACACAGATTTTACAATCAACATAATCACCCCAAATACTCAAGCGACAGAATTTGCAGCAACCAAGGCAGGCATAGAGCCCATCTATAAAGAGGTCCGAGAACGGGATCTGGAGAAAGTGCAACGCATCTTCATCGGAGCTGTGTTTCATATCGGCGACAAAAAAGCCGTCATTCCTAAAATCAATTTCGACACCCCGATAGAGTATGAAATCACCCGGCTGCTCAAACAGACCAACGACACGTTGAAACCGATTGTCGGATTTGTCAAAGGGCATGGAGAAATGGCATTTAACAGGATGCCCCAGCTGGTAGACGAGCTGTCGCATCTGTCTGAAATCAGGACGGTTGATTTAAACACCACCCGGTCGCTAAAACAAAACAATGTCATCTGCATCATCGATCCCCAGGAATTCTACACAGCTGCCGAGCTGGAGCAACTGAACAAATATCTGGACGAAGGCGGACGCCTGTTCATTGCGCTGAACCATGCCATCGGTCAATTGGGAAACCGAAACAGCGGATTCATAAACCGCACCGGTATTGAAGATATGCTGGAGCAAAAGGGTCTGAAAATCAAATACGACTTTATCGTAGATAATAACTGTGGTACCATTGCCATCCATCAACAATACGGATTGCTAAACTTCCAAAGTAATATCAGCTTTCCCTATATACCTATCATCACAAATTTCGGCTACCACACCATCACTCACGGTTTGAAATCTCTGCTGTTGCCTTTTGCAAGCAGTATCGAACAGAAAAGAGGGAACAGCGATTATCACTTTAAATCACTGGCACGAACATCGAGTATTTCGGGCATACAGCAGGCTCCTATTTTCTTTGATTTCCAAAAAAAATGGACACAAAGCGATTTTAATCACCCCAATAACATTGTTGCAGCGTTGCTAAGCAATGACAAAAACAACAGTGCCATCATTGCAATTACAGACGCAGACTTTATCAGTGATGAAATCGTTATCTCAAGTCCTACAGACAACATCAATTTTGCAGTCAATTCCATCGAGTGGCTGGCAGACAATTCCGGTCTTATCCAACTGAGAAACAAATTCACCACATTCTCTCTGCTGGAGCCTATCGAAGACTATAACCGCGAATTTTTGAAGTTCTTGAACTTTTTTATGCCCATTCTGATTATTGCCATCGTAGCCTTTGTCCGCTACAGACGCAAAAAACGCAAGCGCATCGAGCGTCTGCACTCCTTGGATTGAATCAAAAACGGGAAATATATTCACGAATACGGGCATAAAGCTCCGGGCTGACCGAGGTCAACGGCGAACGCAACACATTGTGGCGGATTATTCCGGCTGCATGCAACGCTGCCTTCACTCCTGCCGGATTTCCCTCTTCAAAGAGAGCCCGACACAATAAAGAGAGCGACAAATGTAATTTTTGAGCTTCCAAATAATTGCCTGAGCGGACACTGTTCACCATATTAGCACAGGCAGCCGGCATAATGTTTGCCATCACGGAAACTACACCTTCAAAACCAAGCGACATAAGCGGCAGTGTCAAGGAATCATCTCCGGACAAAAGAGTGAAATCAGCGCGTTTGTCTCTCAAGATGGCAGTTGCCTGGTCCATACAACCGGAAGCCTCTTTCAAAGCAATGATATTCGAACACTCTGCCGCCAACTTTGTAATAGTGGATGCGGACATATTTACCCCGGTACGCCCCGGTACATTGTAAAGACAAAGCGGAAGCGGAGAAGCTGCTGCCACCCGGCTGAAATGTTCGATAAGTCCCGCCTGATTCGGCTTATTATAAAAAGGTGTGATACTCAACACTCCTTGAAAGTGCTTCAACCAATCATATTCTTTCAGTTCCTTCACGACTTCGCGCGTATTGTTCCCTCCGACCCCAGCCATCAACGGCAAGCGTCCCCGATTTTCATGGACGACGATGGCCGCAACCTCGGCTTTTTCATCAGGAGAAAGAGTGGCAGTTTCAGCAGTTGTTCCCAATACTACGAGAAAATCGACACCACCTTCTATGACATGCTTTACCAAACGCACCAAGGAATCTTTATCCACTTCCTGATTCTCATCAAATGGCGTGACCAATGCAACGCCTGTCCCTTTAAATCTCATCATGTCATTATCATTTTTAGGTGTGCCAATAATACAATATACCTGTTTAAATCGTGCTTTCTCACTGATAAACAGAGCAGTCTCCTATTATCGAAAACTCTGTATATTGTATTGACAAAAATAATAATAAAAACAAGAAACCATCCAATTTGTTGCATCTTCTATGAAATTTCCACTTTTTCAAAAAAAAAATATTGAAACTCTTGCACCGACCATTTTTTGTACATATCTTTGCAGCGCTTTAGAGATAAGACAACGGACTCGTAGCTTAATGGATAGAGCACTTGGTTACGGCCCAAGAGGTTGTGGGTTCGACTCCCGCCGAGTTCACTCTGAAAGACAAGACCTTCAAAATAGATTATTTTGGAGGTCTTTTTGTTTTTTCCAGCAATCGATAATCACACAAAAGGACAATTAAATTTGCATAAACCGTTTTTTGTACATATCTTTGCACCGCTTTAGAGATAAGACACGGACTCGTAGCTTAATGGATAGAGCACTTGGTTACGGCCCAAGAGGTTGTGGGTTCGACTCCCGCCGAGTTCACT
>CAKVCR010000030.1 GCA_934725835.1 uncultured Odoribacter sp. | reverse complement strand
AAAATCGGAAAAAGCATCACTCAAAGCTTTTTCAGGACAAATGTGCGATTCTATAATCAGACCGTCAAACCCCAAATCCATGGCCTGTTGAGCTATTTCCGGGACATACGCACGCTGTCCGGCAATATGACTCGGGTCACAAAACATCAGCATATTCGGATAACGCCGCCTGATTTCAATAGGCAATTGCCACTGGGGAATATTCCGGTACTTATGCTTACCATAAGCCGAAAAACCACGGTGAATCACCCCCAATTTCTTTAACCCGGCCATATTCAATCGCTCCAAAGCTCCTATCCAGAGTTCGACATCCGGATTGACCGGATTTTTCACCAACACCGGCACATCCGTTCCTTGCAGTGCATCCGCTATCTCTTGCATGGCAAATGGATTGGCTGACGTACGCGCACCTATCCACAACATATCTATTCCGGCCTTCAAAGCCTCGTGTACATGGTGAATGTTTGCAACTTCCGTCGAAATCTTCATACCCAACTCTCTGCGTACTCTCAAAAGCCATGGTATACCGTTCTCCCCAACTCCTTCAAAGCAATTAGGTCGTGTACGCGGTTTCCAAAGCCCCGCACGTAACACATTTATTCCTCGACATTTCAAATCATATGCTGTACTGAAAACCTGTTCCTCACTCTCTGCACTACACGGACCTGCAATAACCAGCGGACGTGTTGTATCTTTAAACAAACTCCATTCTTCGACTTTCTGCAACTCCAGTTTCATATTCCGATATCCTTTCAATTTCAACTTGCATAGTTAGAATATTTTTCCGAAATAGATGTATCTTTGCAAACATAATTTTCAAAAGAAAGCCATGTCTGATAATAAAACGCTATTTCTATTGGATGCGTATGCTCTGATATATCGCTCATATTATGCTTTTATCAACAATCCCCGGATTACGACTACAGGGATTAATACTTCTGCAACTTTCGGTTTCGCCAATTTCCTGTTGGAATTGCTGGAGTTGGAAAAACCTACTCATATTGCCGTCATCTTCGATCCTGATGGCCCAACATTCAGACACGAAATGTACGAAGCTTATAAAGCCCAACGCCCTCCCATGCCGGAAGATTTAAGAAAATCTGTACCCTATATCAAACAGATTATTCAGGGAATGGGTATTTCCTGTATTGATATCCCCGGATACGAAGCCGATGATGTAATTGGTACGTTGGCTAAAAATGCTGAAAAAGAAGGGTACACTGTCTATATGATAACGCCGGACAAAGACTATGCACAATTGGTCAGTGAAAAAGTATTCATGTACAAACCGGGACGTTCCGGCAATAAATCTGAAGTATGGGGTATACCAGAAGTGCTCGATCATTTCGGAATCGAACGGGTAGACCAGGTTGTGGATATTTTGGGATTAATGGGAGACACTGCAGACAATGTGCCGGGATGTGCCGGAATCGGTCCAAAAAGTGCGTCATCCCTCGTATATAAATATGGAGACATTGACGGAATATATGCGCATATCGATGAATTGAAAGGCAAACAAAAAGAGAATTTGCTGACCTGCCAACCTACTGTTCAGCTTTCCCGTACGTTAGTAACTATTTGTACTGAAGTCCCCACAGACATTACGACAGACCGGTTAGAGAAAAGACAAATCAACACAGAGGTACTGGAACCAATATTTAAAGAACTGGAACTTTTTTCTCTGTCTCGAAGAGTGTTGAACACAGAACACCGGGAAGAGCACATGGAAAAATTGGCAGATATAAAAGTCGACTATCGGGACTTTTCGCAAAATATCCCCGCCCTTATGGAGCTTTTGGACAAAGCCGGTACATTTGCTCTTTTTGCAACCTTTGAAACAGGAACATTATATAATTCCCATCCGGTATCACTTGCATTTTCCACTAAAAAACATTCTGTCGGTTATGTCAATTTGCCTACAGGCGATTCATGCCTGGATATCATTTCTCGCTTCAAGCCTTTATTCGAGAACAAAGAGAAAACTCTCATCTCGATAGATACTAAAAACGATATCATTTGGCTGAAACGTGCAGGTATCGAAGTTAAAAACAGAATATTTGATGTCAAAATCGCACATTATCTGCTCCAGCCGGATATGTCGCATGATTTAAGCCGAATGGCTTTGGAACATCTGAATTATAAATTATCCGGAGGGAAACAAGAAAATCAACAGCTGACACTGCAATTCGATGAAGAGGTAGCCGAGGATAATGATTTCTGTGAAAAGACCGATGTCATTTTCCAATTAAAGGAAAAATTACAAGAAGAACTGGAAAAAACAGGTTTATGGAAACTTTACAACGAAGTGGAAATGCCGCTTGTTTTTGTATTGGCTGATATGGAGTATGAAGGTGTCAGCATCAATACTCAAAAATTGAAGGAAATCGCCGATGAACTCAAAGAACGGTGTGATACCACCGAAAAGGAAATATTCGAATTGGCAGGGCAGTCTTTCAATGTTAGCTCTCCAAAACAACTTGGTGAAATCCTCTTTGAAAAATTGAAAATTGACCATAATCATAAAAAAACAAAGTCAGGACAATACAGTACTTCAGAACAAGTCCTTGCCAAACTGGAAGACGAACATCCGATAATCGGTAAAATACTCGACTACCGTGGATTAAAAAAATTGCTCAGCACATACGCTGAAGCATTGCCCACTTTTATCGACAAAGGTACAGGCAAAATACATACCCATTTCAACCAAGCTGAAGCAGCTACCGGACGTCTCAGTAGTTTAAACCCTAACCTGCAGAATATCCCGATTCGTACGGAAGACGGTCGTAAAATCCGTAAAGCTTTTGTAACCGGTGATGATGATTATGTTTTCTTCTCCGCCGACTATTCACAGGTAGAACTCCGCCTGATGGCGCATCTCAGTCAAGATAAGGAACTGATCAACGCCTTTAATCACGACATTGATGTCCATACTGCCACAGCCTCTAAAATATATCATGTAGCGCTCGAAGAAGTGACTCCTGAAATGCGCCGTCGTGCTAAAACTGCCAATTTCGGTATCATTTACGGCATCTCTGCATGGGGACTGGCAGAAAGACTGCATATCAGTCGCAAAGAGGGGAAAGAACTGATTGACGGTTATTTCGAACTTTATCCGGGTGTAAAAAAATACATGGAAGAATCTGTCGAAATAGCTCGTAAAAAAGAATTTGTCGAAACGATCATGGGTAGACGCCGATACCTGCGAGATATTAATTCACGAAATGCCGTCGTACGGGGTATGGCCGAAAGAAATGCTATCAACGCACCGATACAGGGCTCTGCTGCGGATATCATCAAGATGGCCATGATTTCCATCCATCGTCGCATACAGGAAGAAGGACTACTGTCACGCATGATTCTACAAGTACATGACGAATTAAACTTCAAGTGTCATAAATCAGAGCAATACTTATTGAAAACATTGGTCACCAACTGCATGGAACATGTAGTGAAACTGTCTGTGCCTTTGACAGTCAGCACAGGATTCGGAAGCAACTGGTATGAAGCACACTAATTTTACACCTATGTATCAACCGAAAGAAATACAGGCTAACGTACAGGCAGATTCTCTTCAAAATACAACCACCGATTATTCGTGGCTACAAGAAGATATTTCTCTATTGGAAAATGCTGTACAAGCGGCTGATACATTCGAAATATATCAGCCTGCCGCACTCTCCATGCCTTATCTCAGAATAGATACAGGCAGAAATACTGTCTACAGTCTGATTTTCACAATCATTTTCTTAAGCGTCATAGCTATAATCCGTTTGAGAGGTAAAGATCTGATGACCGATATCATTTGTGCTATGGCACAAAAAAAGAGAACTGCAATTCTCTTAAATGAAGGTATAACCCCCAATCTGTTGTTTTACACGATGGGATTAATACTGTCTTTTTCTGTTTTGTCTGTTTTTATCAGCTATCTTACGACACAGACATTCATTTCATTCAACAGCTTTATTTTGTTTGGAGGTCTGCTAATATATCATCTGTTTTTGTTATTCGTCATCTATTTTTTGGGATGGGTATTTAATACCAGACAGATTGCCAACGAATTCACAGTCAACCTCTGGACATTTCATATCAGTCTGGGATTATTGGTCTCTCCATTCGTTACTGCACTCTTTTTTGTGCGCGAAAAAGCCGTGTATCCACTTATAATAGTGACAGTTATCTGCTTAAGTATCTTAATGATAGTTAAAATAATTCGTTGGTTTACAATATTCTTCCACTACAAAGTTTCAATATTGTATATGATTTTGTACCTTTGTGCCTTCGAATTAATACCGCTGCTTTTTTTATATAAAGTGGTGGTGTAAAAGGTAACAAATTAAAACTCTATTGCTTTGAAGATTAAAAAAATACTCGTGTCACAGCCTCAACCGACTACTGACAAATCTCCGTATTCGGAATTAGCTGACAAGTATGGACTAAAACTGGAGTTCCGCCCTTTTATAAAGGTGGAAGGTGTAACAGCAAAAGAATTCAGACAGGAACGAATCAATATCCTTGATCATACAGGTATAATATTCACCAGTCGGACAGCCATTGACCATTTTTTCAGAATATGCCAGGAGATGCGTATAACGGTTCCTGATACAATGAAATATTTCTGTATCTCTGAAGCAACAGCCTTCTATCTGCAGAAATATATTGTCTACAGAAAAAGAAAGATTTTCTATGGTGACAAGAAAGTGGATGATATGACCAAAATTCTGTTAAAACATAAAACAGAAAATTTCTTGGTTCCGCTCTCTGATATTCATAAGGAAAATATCCCGGGTTTGTTGGATAAACTGAATTTGAAATATACAAAAGCAATCCTTTACAAAACCGTTGCCAGCGATTTGAGTGACATCAAAGACTTGCACGAATATGATATTGTTGCATTCTATACTCCGTCCGGCATCAAATCATTGCTCCAGAATTATCCGGACTTTGTTCAGGATACGCTGGCTATTGCAGCATTCGGACCTGCCACTGCCACTGCAGTTGAAGAAGCAGGTTTACGTTTGGACATCAAAGCTCCCACGCAGCAATGTCCTTCTATGACAATGGCACTTGAAGACTATATCAAACGGTTCAACAAGGAAAATAAATCTAAATAATATAAATGTCCGGAACCATAAATTCCGGACATTTTTCAAATTTATTCCGATGTACACTCTCAGTAAAACAGAACGCTTATGTAGCAAAATCCTTATGGAGGAATTATTGGCTTCTGACCTGAGTTTTGTCAAATATCCGTTCCGTGTCGTATACAAAATATCCTCAACACCCGGAGAATATCCTGCCAGAATAACCGTCAGTGTCGGAAAAAAGAGGTTTAAGCGTGCTGTAAAAAGAAATCGCGTCAAAAGATTGACACGCGAAGCCTTCCGCTTGAATAAAGCGATTCTTTACAACGAAATACAGGAAGGCAAAACCATTGATATTCTTTTAATATATCTTGACAACAGTTTGCCGTCATTTGCTAAGACAGAAAAAGCCATAAAAGCCATCTTACAAAAGATAGCTGCTCACTGCAACACAGAAATAAATCAGGAATAGTATGCAACACTTAAAAAAATTTTTCACCCTTTTATTTCTGATACCTGTCAAATTCTATCAATACTGTATTTCGCCGCTAAAGCCACCTACTTGCAGATATACCCCCACCTGCTCACAGTATGCTGTTGAAGCAATCAAAAAATATGGTCCTCTCAAAGGAATCTGGTTAGCTATAAAACGTCTGCTCCGTTGCCACCCATGGGGCGGAAGCGGATACGACCCCGTACCTTAAAAAAACAAGTGTCTTCTTAATAAAGGTATAAATCTTTACGGTTACTTCTTACTTTCAAGAATATATACTATTTTCGTTAATTAAATATCCGGTATGTGTAATAACAGATAAAATATAACCCAATGAAGACAAAAAGAATTCTTATCGTAGCTATAGCAGTCATTGCCATAAGTATCGGATTGACTTCCCTGAAAAATGACGATAAAAGCTTCGAAATCAGTAAAAACCTAAACATTTTTGCTTCTCTTTTCAGAGATGTCAACCTATTTTATGTAGATGAAGTGAATCCGGAGAAAATGGTTACAACAGGTATCAATGCCATGCTGAAATCTCTGGACCCTTACACAGTCTATTACCCTGAATCGGAAACAGAAGATGTCAAACTGATGACAACCGGCGAATATGCAGGCATCGGTTCTGTCATTAGTAAAAAGGGTGACCAGGTAATCATTCGCGAACCCTATAAAAATTCTCCGGCAGACAAAGCCGGACTGCTCCCCGGAGATGTAATCCTTGCCATCGACGGAAATTCTACCAAAGGAAAAGATGTTGCCGGCGTCAGCGCTATGCTTAAAGGACAACCAGGGAAGGAAATGACCATCAAAGTAAAACGTGAATATCATGAAAAGCCATTGGTAAAAAAAGCAATACGCGAAAAGATACAGTTACCGTGTGTCCCCTACTACGGTATGGTCAACGAAAAGACAGGATATATCTATCTCACTAGCTTTACGGATAAATCAGCGGCTGATGTCCGGACAGCCCTGATTGAATTAAAAAACAAAGGTGCCGAGTACATGATATTCGACCTGCGCGGAAATAGCGGTGGTTTACTGGACCAAGCTGTGGAAATAGTAAACTATTTTGTACCGAAAAATTCTAAAGTGGTCAGCACAAAAGGAAAAGTAAAACAATGGGACAAAGAATACACAGCAGGTAAAAATCCCATCGTTCCGGATATACCGCTTGTTGTTCTGATCGACCGCGGCTCGGCTTCTGCTGCAGAAATTGTATCCGGTGCCCTACAAGACCTTGATAGAGCCGTTATAATGGGAGAACGCTCATTCGGAAAGGGATTGGTCCAAAACGTACGGGATCTTGCTTATAACACAAAATTAAAGGTCACTACAGCGAAATACTATATCCCGAGTGGGAGATGCATTCAGGCTCTCGACTACACCCACCGCAATCCGGATGGAAGTGTCGGTAAAGTTCCGGATTCTCTCATCACTGAATACACTACACTCAAAGGGCGTAAAGTATATGACGGCGGTGGTATCAATCCGGATATAAAGATTGCCCCCGAGGAATTTGCCAGAATCACTCAGGAATTGGTATTACAAGATTTGACTTTTGATTTCATCAACAATTATGCGCTCCGCCATGAGAAAATAGATGATATTGAACAGTTCAAAATCACAGATGAAATCTACAATGAGTTTAAAGACTATCTCAAAAATTTGAAGTTCAGTTATGAAACGGAATCACAAAGAATATTGGACAAACTGATTGATATAGCGAAAAATGAAAAATACTACGATATATCCAAAGAGACCATCGAAAAACTGAAACAAGAGTTTCAGCACTCGGTAGAACGCGACATGAATCTTTTCCGGGATGAGATTACATCATTCCTCACTGAACAGTTCCTGCAGCGCTACTACTATCTTGAAGGGCTTCTTCAGTACAGGTCAAAACACGACAAGGAAATTCTGAAGGCAGCTGAGCTGCTCGCCAATCAAGAGGAGTACAGAAAAATATTACAACCCTAATCTATAACCCGGAATTATCCGGGTTATTTTTTGAATGAAAATAAGTATAGACAATCATAGCTCTTTTCTGCCCTATCACTGCTGCCAACTCTCCTATGCTCCTGCCGGAAATATTCTCGACCGACTTGAATGCCTGTAATAGGGCTGTTTCTGTATTTTCGCCTATTCCGTGTATTTCGCTCAATACACTCTTCGTTTGCGATTTTTCCCTTAATTTACGATGAAAAGTAATTCCGAAACGATGTGCTTCATCCCGAATATGCATCAATGTTTTCAATGCTACCGAGTTTTTTCCCAGCAGATAAGGATCTTTATCTCCCGGAAAATAAATTTCCTCCATACGTTCAGCCAATCCTAAAATAGGTATCTTGCCATATAACTCCAATTTTTGAAGACTCTTAATAGCGGAATGCAACTGACCTTTTCCGCCGTCAACCACTATTAAATCTGGCAACTCTGCCCCTTCATCCACTACCCTGGAATATCTTCTATAGATGATTTCTTCCATAGATGCAAAGTCATCCGGTCCCACGACACTTTTGATATGGAACTTCCTGTATTCCCGTTTGGCAGGTTTTCCGTCTATAAATACAGTGCAGGCTGCTACCGGATTGGTTCCTTGGATGTTAGAATTATCAAAACACTCAATACGGTGCGGCAATCGTGGTAATTTCAACTCTAACTGTATGGTTTTCAGTATATTTGATGAATATTCTTCTTTTTTTAGGCTGCGTTGCCGCTCTTTGTCCAGACGATAATACCCCGCATTGCGTTTTGACAAATCCAACAGTTGCTTTTTATCTCCTTTTTGCGGGATGACATATTGAATTCCGTCCAACTCAATATCCGGATAAAAAGGTACGATGATTTCCTTGGACTGACTGCCCATCAGTTGGCGTATTTCATAAATGGCAAAAGCAAGGATAGATTCTTTTTCTTCCTCTATTTTCTTTTCAATCTCTACAGAATGAACCTGCACCACGGCTCCGTGCACAATTCTCAGATAATTTACATACGCAAACTTTTCCGTATCTATATATGAAAATACATCTATATCGTGTACCGTTGTCCGCACAATGGTAGATTTTGCCTGATAATCCCTTATTAGCTTCAAGGATTTTTTCATTTCGTTCGCCTCTTCAAATTTCAACTCTTCGGCATAACGATTCATCCTCCGAGTCATCGTTTCAATTACCGTCCCTAAGTTACCACGCAATATATTTCGGATTTGCGAAATATATTCACCATACTCCTCTTCCAGAATCTTACCGACACAAGGTGCCTTGCAATTACCGATATGATACTCTAAACACATCCTGAATTTATGGTCGTAAATAGACTTTGAAGTCAATACCAAATTACATGTCCGCAGTTTATATAAAGAGTTAATCAAAGATATCAATGTATGTGCTAATTTTCCGGAAGTATATGGACCGAAATATTCCGACCCGTTATGGATATATCTCCGCGTTACAAAAACACGTGGAAAATTTTCCTTCTTGATACATATCCATGGATAAGACTTATCATCTTTCAAAAGGATGTTATAGCGGGGCTTATATTTTTTAATCAGGTTATTTTCCAACAAAAGCGCATCCTGTTCACTATTGACCACTATATACTGTAAATCATAAATCTTACTGACAAGTAAAAGTGTCTTGCTGGATTGGTTGCTTTTACTCAAATAAGACAGCACTCTGTTTTTAAGATTTTTGGCCTTGCCGATATAGATAATCGTTCCCGTAGAATCAAAATATTGATACACTCCCGGCTTATCCGGTAATTTATTAATCTTGGCACGCAGGCGATCTTCATACAAAGCCATAATTCACAGATTATGATATAAAACTAAAAGTGGAGTACTCAAACAATCCCTTCTCCCCTATTTTCAATTCCGGGATTACAATCAAAGCCATAAATGAAAGTGTCATAAAAGGTGAAGTCAAAGAACAACCCATCTCATCTAACCGATTACACAACTTACCCCATTTTTCAGCTATTTCATTTCCCTTTTGATAACTCATAATTCCGGCAATCGGCAAAGGCATAACCTCTACCTGTTCACTATTGCCATCCGCTACTGCCAGACCACCTTTTTCATGAATGACAGCATTCACTGCAGCCACTATTTCTGCATCACTGCAACCTACTGCTATCAGATTATGGGAATCATGGGATACACTGGTAGCATAAGCTCCCCGTTTCAATCCCACCCCATGAATATATGCAACCTGAGGATTGCCATTCTTATACCGATTGATGTATACTATCTTTAGAATATCATGTTCTAAATCCGATTCCAGATTAAACGGAACAGTACCTACATTGTAATTCATCTTTTCTGTTACAATCTCTCCATTCTTCACATCAATACACACAACCTGATTGGAAACATATTTTTCTATCTCACTTTTCTCTATTTCTTTCCTTACAAAGCGATTCAACACAACACGCTTGCAAATGTCTTCCGTATAATCAGACTCCTCCACATTTCGGTCATATAGTTTGACACCATCAATATAAACAGACAAAACAGAAAAATCTTTCAAGTTTTCAAAAATAGTAAAATCTGCCCTATCCCCCACTTTCAATGTTCCGACATTCAAATGGTAATGACGGATAGCATTCAAAGAAGCAGCTTTTAAAACATCAAATAAATCAAATCCATCAGCTACCGCTCGTTTCACTATCTTATCAATATGTCCGGATTCAATCAATTCATCCGAATGAGAATCATCTGTACAGAACATTACATCATCCGGATATTTTGCAATCAACCCCTTTAATGATTCATAATTTTTTGCAGCACTCCCCTCCCTGATTAAAATTTTCATTCCGCCTGCAATTTTTTCCAAGGCTTCCTCTTCTGTCGTACATTCATGATCTGTCGTAATACCGGCAGCAATATACTTTATCAAATCATTTTTCCTCAAATCTGGAGCATGCCCGTCTATCACCAAATTTCGTTTACGTGCACTCTCCATTTTTCGACACAATTCAACATCACCGGTCAATACACCCGGTACATTCATCACCTCCGACAGACCCACAAATAATCCGGAATCAAATAAATCTTCCACATCATCCGATGAAATTTTTCCACCGGAATAATCAAAAGGTGTTGCCGGCACACACGAAGGTATCGTAAAAAAAATCTTTATAGAAGCATGTTTTGATTCTTCCACCATAAAATTGATACCCTCTTTCCCCAGCACATTCGCAATTTCATGAGGATCGGTCACAACCGCTACACTCCCCTTCCGGACAACCAATTTAGAAAATTCCGATGGAATCAACATCGAACTTTCTATATGTACATGTGCATCTACAAATCCCGGAGCAATAAAATTCTTGTAGCAATTACTATTTTCAGTGATAGACTTAATCACACCATCCTCCACCCAAACGACACCGGGAAAAATTTTCCGCCCATCTATGTCGACTATATTACCTTCAATTTGCATAGAAAAAACACCTTTATTTATATACCTTCTGTACGAATTAATACGAATGTTCCACGTGAAACAATTACAATATCTCTTCGCTAACGCCCCATCAAAATCAATAAAACATTGATATCTGCCGGCGACACTCCACTAATGCGCGAAGCCTGTCCGATGGTTCGAGGTTGTATTTTTGCCAGCTTCTGTCTGGCTTCGATAGAGAGGTTAGTCAGCTCCTCATAATTGAACTTACCGGAAATAACAAGATTTTCCAAACGGGTCAATTTATCTGCCAACATCCGTTCCCTTTCAATATAGCCGGAATATTTGATAAATATTTCAGCTGCTTCGACAATCTCAGCACGTATTTCATGCTCTTGAACAAACTCTTTTAAAGGAGTCAACACTTCTATTAAATTAGCCAGGGTGATTTGTGGTCGGGTCAATACATCCACCAATTTTAATCCCTGTCTTAGAGGTGCAGTATTCAAAGATTCCAGATAAGGGTTGATTACATCCGGTTTGACACTATAATTACGTATATAATCTATTAATATATCTCGTTTGTTAATTTTATTTAATAATATATTATATCTATTTAAATCAACTAATCCCAAATGATAACCTTTACCTGTCAATCTGACATCTGCATCATCTTGCCTCAGGAGTATATGGTATTCAGCACGTGAAGTAAACATACGATACGGTTCATCAACACCCTTTGTCACCAAATCATCTATTAATACCCCAATATAAGCTTCATCACGTTTTAAAATAAATTCATCGTTCCCATGCAGTGAAAGATGCGCATTGATACCTGCCATCAAACCTTGTGCAGCAGCCTCTTCATAACCGGTCGTACCGTTAATCTGACCCGCAAAATAGAGGTTTTTTATCAACTTGGTCTCCAATGTATGGTAAAGCTGTGTTGGTGGAAAATAATCGTATTCTATAGCATAACCTGGACGATAGATGCGAACATTTTCAAATCCGTCAATAAGTCTCAACCCTTTCAATTGTACCTCCCAGGGCAAAGAAGAAGAGAAACCGTTCAAATAATATTCAGTTGTCGTTTCCCCTTCCGGTTCCAGAAAAAGATGATGACTGGTTTTATCTGCAAAAGTATTGAGTTTAGTTTCTATACTGGGGCAATAACGGGGTCCAACACTTTGAATCGTGCCATTAAACATAGGACTATCTTCAAACCCTTCCCTCAATGCATCGTGGACCTTTTCATTCGTGTATGCCATATAGCAGGGTCGTTGCGCCAACTGGTTGGTGTAATCGAAATTGATATAAGAGAATCTGTGAAAATCATCATCCCCTTCCTGCTTGGTCAACTTAGAAAAATCCACACTTCTCCCATCTATCCTGACGGGCGTACCTGTTTTCATACGACCTGTTTCAAAACCTAAAGAAGCCAACTGTTCAGTCAGTCCATGTGAAGCCGGTTCACTGATTCTACCGCCTTCAAAACTGACTCTGCCTATATGCATCAGACCATTGAGAAACGTTCCATTAGTCAATATGACTTTTGATGCGTAGAAAGTAGCACCCAGAGCCGTACGTATTCCTTTGGCTTCTCCGTTCTCTACAATCACTTCCACCACTTCATCCTGCCACATGTCAAGTCCTTCTGTATGTTCCAGAATATCTCGCCAATTGGCAGAAAATTTCATTCTGTCACATTGTGCTCGCGGACTCCACATAGCCGGTCCTTTTGAAAGATTCAGCATTCTGAACTGTATGGAACTCCGGTCGGTCACAATTGCCGTCATTCCGCCCAAAGCATCTATTTCCCGTACAATCTGGCCTTTGGCTATACCGCCGATAGCCGGATTACACGACATTTGTGCAATTTTATTCATATCAAGCGTCACCAACAACGTACGAGAACCTAATCGTGCTGCAGCACAAGCTGCCTCACAACCGGCATGACCGGCTCCGGCAACAATAACATCATAATCCGGTAACAAACTTTCCATTTTACAGCGATTTAAGAAGATCTAAGCAAATATTTTCATTCCGACGCATTTCCACACTATCCGGTTCTGTTTTGTCTTTAAAACCTATTAAATGAAGAACAGAATGACACACCACCCGATGAAATTCATTATCATAGGTAGTATTAAATTCTATGGCATTCGATTGAACGGTATCCAGACTGATAAAAATATCTCCCGAAAGCACATCTCCCGCACAATAGTCAAATGTTATGACATCCGTATAATAATCATGATTCAGATATTGTCTGTTGACGGACAATATATATTCATCATCACAAAAAATAAAATTCAAGGCACCCAATTGCCGCTGATAATGTTCTGCAATAACGTGCAGCCATTTACAAATCATTGTATCGGAAAAAAAAGAAGGATAATCCGCATTTCCTTCTTTGTAAAATAAAATTTCTTCCATCTTTATATTATTCATAGTCTAATCATTTTGCTAACCAGAGTTCAGGATTTAATTTAATAGGCTGCACTTTACCGACATTTTGCCAAATTTGAAAATTCAGTACACTGCCCTTTTCACTGTCATAACCTATCCGTCCCAAAACTTGCTTTGTCTCCACCCGGTCTCTGCGTTTCACTTTTACATCCAAAAGATTGGGATATACGGTGAAAAAATTGCCATGTTGCACCAACACGGTATAATTCAACCCGGGAACATAACATACATCCAAAACTACTCCTTTAAATACGACACGTACTTCAGAATCTTTTGAAGTTGTAATATCTATTCCGTCATTTGAAATCTTCAGATATTTGTGTACTGAATGTGAACTCACCCCGAATTTTTCTGAAATAAATCCTTCTGCTACAGGCCAGGGCAGCCGACCTTTATTTTTGGCAAAATCATCCGAAATTAGCATTTGTTCTTTGGTGAGCACACCTTTTGCGGCAGATGATTTATTTGTTTGGGCAGTAATCAGGCGGTTAAGTTCCTTGGCCAGACGCTGACGGTTTTTTATCTCTTTATCCAATTTTTGTCGCAAATTTTTTTCTTTGCGTTGTAATTCCGACATATATTGATTCTCTTTTTTACGCTCCGATTCCATCTCCTGATTCTTCACGTATATTGTCCTGACCACTTCATTCTTCTTGCCGACAAGAATTTTCAAATCTTCGTTTTTGATTTTCAGAGAATCATTTATTTGTTGAATCAGTTTTAATTGCTTGTTAGAATAGTCCTGTATCTGCTGGAAATATTTAAAACGATTATATGCCTGATTAAAATCGGAAGCCGAAAGTATAAACATTAATTTATCTGCCTTATTTCTTTTTTTCCAACTGCCATATACCAGTTTTGCGTACATTTCCAACAAAGATTCCCGCTCCTTCTGCAATTCAGTGATACGCTTCTCGTTCTTGGCTATACTTCCCTGCAGATAATTGACTTCATCATTCAGTGAATTAATCACCTTTTTACTTTGTACTATTTTTGCCTGCAAAATATTCACTTTTTCTGTCGAAGCCGATTTATTACGGGATGCCTCCTTCAGTAACTTGTTCAGATAGATGATTTCTTTCTCCGCCTTATCTTTTTGTCTACGTATGTCATTGATAGACTGCGCAAACAATTCATTAAGGGAAAAAACACCTATAATCAGTAATATAAAAAAACTATTTTTCATCCGACAGTATCAAAGGTTTATATTTTGGAGATACTTTAAAGTTGGGTTTTACGGGTACATCAAATTCTATTTTTTGAAACTCGAGTTTCAAACTCGTTTTACTCTCTTCTGAAAAAAGGTCAAATATAAATTTTCCGGGAAATAATCTGCCGGAAAAATCCTTGAAATTTTTATACTCCACTCCTACTCCGGCTCCCTCTTCAATATCCTCCAAAAAGAAACTTAAAGGTTTGAAAGTAGTAGGATCAACAGTTACCTTCTGCTGTATCAGCATAAAGTCCTTGTTTTTCCTTTTTTTCTTATACAGCTTTTTAATTTTCCGTCCCAATGCCTTTTCCTGAATCACTGAAAGTTCATATCCTTCATTCACCCGCGACAATTTATACCGTTTAGACTTTTCCGGATTGGTTTCAAAATTGAAATTCACAAAACAATTGGTTAAAATATTCTGGATATAGTCATAATTCAACTCTGTCTCGAAACGGTCATAAAAAAAACTGTAATCAGACAAAAAATATTTCTTGTTATGCATATCCACAAATTTCACGCTGTCTCGTGTCAGTAAGATTCTGGCAACCTCTATGCCCAGCGGAGCATTCACAGAAATCTGAATAAAACTATCCCGCTGTATTTTCATGGATACCTTGAAATCATTGCTCTTTTTTCCCGTATTCAGAGAAGCATCAATACGTTTTGCAAACAACGTATTATATTTCAATTCATTCTCTTCGATATTCCTCAATAATTTATTTTCAGTAATCAGCGGCACCTCTTTTTTCACTACTATCTGTTTCACGGTCCGACAAGACAACACCGACAAACAAATCGTCAATAGCAATAACAATCTAACTTTCATACTATCTAAACTACTGTTATTCAGTTAATACACCTGTTTCAATTTTCTGTTTTAATATTTTCAATTCCTCTTTATCATCAATTCCGGCTTCTAAAGCTTTCTTCCACATGTCTAAAGCCCCCTCTTTATCATCGTTCATATAAAGTATGTCACCATAGTGATTATATAAAACACCGGAAACCTCCTTCGATTTCTCAATGGCCAGTTTTATATAGAATTTAGCTTGTGAATAATTGCCTCTGACGTAAAGCACCCAGGCATAGGTATCCAAAGAAGTAGCATTGTCAGGCTCCATTTTCACTGCATGGGCTATCATCTGTTCTGCCCTACTGAGATTTTCCTTTCGCAAAGCTAAATAGTAGGCATAATTATTTAAGACCAAAGCATCATTTGGATTTATCTTCAATGTTTCATCATACATTCTAAAAGCTTTTTCCACGCTGTCAAGCTGATAGTAACACTCTCCCAAATTGGCATAAAATTGAGCTTTCATAGCCATATTTTCGTCCGATAATGTCACTCCTTTTTCAAAGAAAGGCAAAGCCATACTAATCTGATTATCCATCATCAATTTAACACCGGCCATCAAATAAGGCATAGGTCGTTCCGGAAAATAACGTATGGCATCCAGACTTTTGCTATACATACTGT
>CAKVCR010000029.1 GCA_934725835.1 uncultured Odoribacter sp. | reverse complement strand
TACATACTCTGCTATCTGCAGAATATAATTAAAAGGGAATCAAGTGAAAATCTTGAACAAACCCGTTGCTGTAAGCTCTATAAAAAGTCATCGAAAGACTTAATGCCACTGTCTTGAAAAGACGGGAAGGTGTTCGATGAACAGAGTAAGTCAGAAGACCTGCCATTACATAAATCATTTCAAAGCTTTCGGGAAATAAAGCTGAAGAAATCGCCCTTTGTGTTTTTAAAGCGAAAAACACCGGACCTATTCTTAAACATTTTCTCCATATGCTTTGATGTAAAACAAAGAGGATATGAAAAGATTTTTTTATGCTATCTTATGGTACATCACACTACTGAGTGCCGTGAAAGGACAGGCTCAGGACTTCGCTATACTCTCGGGGAAAATATCCGATAAACAAGGTAAACCTCTTCCTTTTGCAACCATTCAAATTGAAAAGACCACTTTAGGCACTTATGCTGACAGTTCCGGTCATTACTCCTTTCATATTCCCAAAGGCAAATATTCCCTGACGGCGTCACTCGTCGGCTATCTTCCGGTACAACAGACTCTTGACATCAATCAGGATTGCATTCTGAATTTCACATTGGAAAAGGACACCATCAATCTTCAGGAAGTTAGGGTATATGGTAAAGGGAATATCAAAAGGACACGGGAAAGTGTCTATTCGGCAAATGCCATTGACGTAAAATCTGTAATCAATTTTACAACAAAGCTAAGCGATTTGGTAAACAAAACAACCGGAGTCAAAATACGCACAGAAGGTGGACTTGGTGCCGATTACGATTTGTCGCTCAATGGCATGTCCGGTAATTCCATCCGTTACTTTATTGACGACGTACCCCTTAGTATCAAAGGGAATGAAATATCTTTGATTAATTTACCCGTCAACACCATTGATAGAATTGAAATATACAAAGGCGTTGTTCCATCCTATTTAGGAGCAGATGCATTGGGCGGTGCTGTCAATATTGTCACACGCAAAGATAAAAGCAATTTTCTTGACCTTTCCTACAGCTTCGGTTCTTTCCATACCCATATTGCCGATTTGAATGCTTTGTTTGTTCTTCCTCAAAGCAAAATCATTATAAAGCCAACTATCGGAGTCAATTTTTCCAAAAACGACTACACCATGAAAGGTGTCGAACTATGGAACGAAGAGGTGCGCAAATATCTTCCTACAAATGTCAGACGTTTTCACGATGACTACTTGTCGCTCTTCACCCAAATGGAAATCGGTGTTGAAAATAAAACGTGGGCGGATGCCTTCTACCTGTCCGGTTCTTATTCGAAGATCAATAAAGAGTTGCAGACCGGAGCCATACAGACCATCGTATACGGGATGGCGGAAAGAGAACAAGATGCCTGGAACATATCTGCACGGTATAACAAACGAAATCTGTTTACAGATGGTCTGCAGGCAAATGTATTGGTATCACAGACATGGGACCATTCCGTCACTATTGATACAGCCTACAGAAAATATCAATGGAATGGCAATTATATTGAGAGTTCCCGCAATGAAATCACAGGCCGGGGCAAACAGTTACGCCATTATAAACGTCCCTTGACCATTACCCGTGTCAACTTAGACTATCAACTTAATGAACATCATACCTTCAATATAAATTATATGTTACATCGTAACGGAAACCGCCGGTATGACAAAATAGACAACGATTTCTCTCCCTCCAAAGACTTGCTAGCTAAACACATTGTAGGAGTCAGTTACAGTCAGTCATTCATGCAGGATAAGCTGGCTAATAATTTCTTTATCAAGAATTATATCAATCATGCCAAAATGAGACAGACCGACTTGTCTTGGATTACCCACTCGGATGAAGTTCCAAACAAAACGACCGATTACAATATCGGATATGGTATCGGTATCCGTTATATTTTCTTTGAACCATTTTCCTTGAAACTTTCCTACGAACATGCCGTACGCTTACCGCTGGCCAGAGAATTGTTGGGGAATGGTAGCACCATATATCCGAACTTAGCCTTAAAACCCGAAAATAGTGACAACTACAATGCCGGATTGTTTGGCTATATCCATGCTGGCAAGCACCATTCCATATCATACGAAGCAAACGCTTTTTTCAGAAAAACAAAAAATTACATTCATGCAATCCTTTCTCAATCCGACGGTACCATTCAGTACGATAATGTATCTGACGTAGACATTAAAGGATTCGAAGGAGAAATCCGCTACCAATACAATGAATGGTTTCAATTTATGGCGAACTGCAGCTATCAGGACTCTCGCAACATGAATAAATTCAAAAAAGACGGCAAACCCAGTGTCATATACAAAAACAAGATACCTAACAAACCATGGTTGTATGGGAATAGTGAAATAACATTCACCCAACCGGATGTTTTCTGCAAGTCAAGCAAGCTTCGGTTGAGCTATCTGTATCAATACGTACATTGGTTTTATCTCACTTGGGAAGGTTATGGCTCATTGGAAACCAATTCCCGGATTCCGACCCAACATTTGCATACTGCCATTATCAGTTATTCCATGAAAAACGATAGATACAATATATCTATAGAATGTAACAACCTTTTGGACAACAAACTATACGACAATTACATGTTGCAAAAACCCGGGCGTTCATTCACGTGCAAACTTCGATTATTTATCCATTAATATTTCTATAAAACATAACTCAAATGAAAACGCTGAAAAATTTAATGCTATTGCTGCTAACAGGCTGTACCATGTGCTTCACAGCCTGCTCTGACGACGACAACGACAAAACGATTCCAACAACGAAAGATGTTCACTACGATATCTGGGTCGGTCTTGATCAATCCAAGATGGGACAATTCGGCACACTACTTGTACAGAATGTCAATTCACTGGAAGACTCCCAAGAGATTGATTTCAAGAACTTCGGCTGCAATGTCACATCAACATTCGGAAAAACGGACGCTGCCATCATTAAAGGGAAATATTATTATCAGGTAGACGCTGTAAACGGAGACCGATTTGTAAAGTTCCAGATTTTAAACAACCAGCTGACCCGTGTTTGTGAACAACCATTCAAGACAAACACATACACTGCCGGGAAATACACACATGTATGGCTTAACGACAACACCTTTATCATTTTTGCTGCCACCGGAAACACAGAGGATGTTATCTGGACAAAAATAGATTCAGAAACTCTAAGAATCATTGACGAAGGCTCGCTAAATCTGAAAGGCAAAACAGATGTCACTAAATTTACAACATCCGGACTCGCCGCTTACCGTAAATCGGATAATAAAATCATCTATTTCTTTAAACACAATCCGGGACGAAACAAAGTAGCTCCTCCATATTTCTATGCAGCTTTTATTGACGCCAATACCATGAACATCGAAAACATTGCAAAAGAGGAGCGTGCAGAAGAGATGGCAGGAAGTGCATACGGAGAATTGCGTCAAAACAAAATGTTCTTTGACGAGAACGAAAACCTGTATCTTGCCTGCAACACGCAAATTCCCGGTTCAGAAAACACAACCTGCCAGTTCGGTAATTTATTACGCATCAACAAAGGCGAAAGCAATTTTGATAAAAACTATAAGGGTTTTAATGGCAAAGACGGGAAAATCGTAACGGTCAACTACATGGGCAACAACAAAGTGCTGCTTTACATTCAAGACCCGAAACACACAGGAATAAGCGAAGACAACAACAAATACGAGGGATGGGGAAATGCATATAACTGCTACTATGCCATGTATGATATAAATACTGATGCTCTCACAGAATTTCAATATGAGGGTAAGAAACTTCCCTACAATACCGGAACTTTCTCCCAACGCTCTTTTGTTTTAGACAACAAGGCATTTATCGGAGTCAATCCAAAAGATTCGCAACCGGTAGTGTATATCTATAACAGCAAAGACAACACTGTCATCAAAGGTATCACTATACAGGAAGGCTACGAATTTTCACGTATCAATTATATCCACAATTAAGTCAATAACAGGCAAACTATTGCATTCAAGTATAGTGCCCGCATAATTCAGACACCTATGGAAAAACCTCAATTTCTCATTGGCGCCACCTCATCAGGATGTGGAAAAACGACATTTACTCTCGGATTATTGCGGGCACTATATAAACGCGGACTAAAAGTGCAGCCATTCAAATGCGGGCCGGATTATCTGGACACCAAACACCATACGATGGCTGCAAACTGCGAATCGTACAATCTGGACACGTTCATGTCTTCTCCTCAGCATGTTCAGAGTATTTATGCCCGACAATGCACTGACGCAGATATCTGCATAACGGAGGGAGTCATGGGATTGTTTGACGGCTATGATAACATGAAAGGAAGCAGTGCAGAAATTGCAGAACTTTTGGATATTCCGGTTATCTTGATTGTAAATGCACGCTCTACCGCCTATACAGTAGCGGCTATTTTGTATGGCTTCAAATATTTCCGCCCAAGCATCAAGATTGCAGGAGTAATCTTCAACTTTGTCAGTTCTCCATCGCATTATGCCTATTTACAGCAAGCCTGTTTGGATGCAGGGGTTGAAGCACTCGGATACTTGCCTAAATGTCAAGAAATTGAAATCCCATCCCGACACTTAGGACTGAATATCGACCATGAATTCTGTTTTCATGATTTTGCAGATAAAATTGCAGCACAAATCGAAAAGACCGTCTTGATTGACAAAATATTAGGATTCACCTTAAAACCGATATCACAAACAACAAACACTTCGGAGACTGTTGTCAACACTCCTATGCACATCGCTGTAGCAAGGGATGAAGCTTTTAATTTCATCTATCCGGCAAACATCCGTGCATTGGAACAATACGGCACTATCTCTTGGTTCAGTCCGATACATGACTCTGAGCTACCCACCGCTGATTTCGTCTACCTTCCCGGAGGTTATCCGGAATTGTATCTGCCACAATTAAGCGACAATCAATCGATGAGGCAGTCCATTCTGAACTATTGCCAAAATAATGGTCTGCTGTTAGCCGAATGCGGCGGCATGATGTACTTGTGCAACTCCATCCGAAATGCATTGGGAGAGAGTTTTCCAATGTGCGGCTTTCTTCCACAAACGGCTACCATGGAAAACATGAAACTAAAACTCGGTTATCGGAAAGTGACCATTGGAGACCACACTTTCCATGGACATGAATTTCATTATTCGCATATCCTTCCCGGAGGAGAGGGTATCCCGACAATTGGTGAAATCACCAATGCCATAAACAGCCCTGTCGATACTCTCATATACCGGAAAAACAGAGTTACGGCAGGTTACACCCACTTCTACTGCGCAGACTCCGGACACTCCTTGTTAGATATAGCCCAGGCAGGCGACAACAACAATTATTAGTACGCTGACCAGCGTTACACTGTGGTTGATGTGCATTGCTCTGCGAAAATCATCATACCCCACTTCCCGGTCATTGTCTCCGATATATGGTTTTTGCACCAACAAACCATGGTAAATATGAGCACCGCCAAAACGGCAGTTCAAAATACCGGCCATTGCAGATTCCGGGAAACCGGAATTAGGACTGGCGTGCATATGACAATTACGCAAAATAAAACGAAACAATCCACGACGGTAAGCTACCAATGCCATCAACAAGGCTGTCAACCGGGCTGGGATATAATTCAATACATCATCCAGACGGGCAGCACAACATCCGAAACGACGATAGCGTTCGTCTCTATAACCGATCATCGAATCCAACGTATTCACCATTTTATAAGCCATCATAGCAGGAAATCCCCCTAAAGCATAATAAAAAAGCGGAGCGACAACACCATCGCTTAAATTCTCTGACATTGTTTCCAAAACCGCTGTATAAATCTCCCGGGATGTCAATTCCGATGTGTCTCTCCCTACAATCCATGACAACCGCCTTCTACCTGCCTCCAATCCCTCCTCCCGCAACACACGAATCACCTCTGCACCCTCTTGAATCAAACTTTTATTAGCCAGACCATAAAAGACAAATACACCGGCAATCAGGCAATACAACCAATCTCCTGCCATAAAGGCGGCACAAGAAATTCCCCAACCGGCAGCCCACACCAATAGCGGATACAGCAATGCCACGATACAACCTTTCAGCCAACGTCCTTTACCATGATTCCACAAACGTTCAATCCAAGATATCATATTCCCGAAACCGACAATCGGATGAGGCAATTTTCGGGGGTCTCCCAACCATAAATCCAACAGATAACCTGCCACCAAAGGAATAATTATCAACCAATAGTGTTCCATAGTTTCAACGCTTCAAGCAAAAGATTATTTTTGAAATCCGTAAGGGTGTTAATGCGGAAATAATGATTGTCAAGTCCTCTGAAGTTAGAGGCATCCCGGATTAGCAATCCGTGTTTTTCCAACAACCACCGTTTCAGGCATGGCACATCCGCCTCCGCATGCACCAGAAAAAAAGAGGTGTGCGACTCTACCGGACGGAATCCGGACAATTCTGCTATTTCCGCCGAAAATTGTCTCTGTCTTTTTAACAAACATATCGCATCCGGTAACATCGAATCGCCACTCTGCAATAAAAATTTTCCTGCTTCAATGGCCAAAGCATTGACAGACCATGGAAAGGCAAAACGGGCAATTCTCTCAACCAATTGTTCTTCTCCCAACAAATAACCAAGACGTAAACCCGGGATGGCATAACATTTCGTCATAGAACGGATAACCAACAAATTCTTATACTCCCGCAAAAGAGGTATTGCCGTACCGGCTTCCGGTGCAAACCAAATAAATGATTCATCAACAACCAACACTCTATTCGGATTAGCCGTAAGAATAGAACGTATCTCTCCCTCCGACCAGATACGACCATCCGGATTATTCGGATTACAGATAAACATCAGATTCCCGTCCGATGTCAATTTATCCAAATCAGCATGAGACAAAAAAGCAATACGATGCCTATACAACGAACAGGCATCCTCATACTCCTTAAAAGAAGGTACCGGCAATAAAGTATTCTGTCCGGCAAAAGCATGTGCCACCAGATAAAACAACTCCGTTGCACCATTCCCTGCCAATATATTTTCCGGTGTCACACCATGATATTCCGCCGCAATCTTACGAAAAGAACCTGCATCCGGTTCCGGATAATGGTAAATCTTCTCTAATCTTGTTTCAAGAAAACGGCAAAGAGGTCCCGTATCCGCTTCATACCATACATTTGTTGAAAAATTCGCCCTTACCTCTGCTTCCGAGCGATAAAGGTCGTCTCCGTGTCCATGAATCATAACTGCAAAGTAGAATAAATATAATCCAAATCCACTGCCGCCCGTACATGATCGGCCAGCAAATCATACTGCTTCTCCTTAAAAGAGGCATAATTAAAACCTGTTTCCGGCAAATCGGTAAAACCGGATGCCAAATCATCCAATACTATAGTATTATCCAAAATACCATGCATATAACTTCCCCAACAACGCTCATTCAAAATATACCCCTCACAAGTTCCGTCAGGCAATGTATTCAGATTTTCGTGCGGAGTAGACAAACCATCAACCGGAGATGTCACTCCCATATGTATCTGATAACCTTTGCACAAAGAGCCTTTATTCTTAAATTTAAACTCGCTTTGACAAACCACTTTTTTTGTCTGCATCACAGTGATTAATGGAAACAGGCCCAACCCTTCCACGCTATCAGCAACTCCTTCCACATGGTCCGGATCGTCAATGCGTTTCCCCAACATCTGAAAACCGCCACAAATACCGATAACTTTTTTCCCAGCTCGACCGGCTCGTATAACGGCATCCGCAACTCCATTTTCCCGGATTACCGATAAATCATCTATCGTATTCTTCGTACCCGGTAAAATAACAATATCCGCTTTGTCTATCTCCGATGGTTTATCGGTATAATAAAGATGGAAACGCCCGTCCTCCTCAATTGCATTAAAATCAGTAAAGTTAGACATTCTCCGCAAACGCACTACAGCAACATTCACCTTACCGGCTTCGGCAACAGCCGTTTTATTTGCCAATGCGACAGAATCCTCCTCTTCTATGCGAATATCCCGGAAATATGGAATCACTCCAACCACCGGAACACCTGTCAAATCATGAATAATTTTCCTGCCCTCGTCAAAAAGCGATACATCCCCCCTAAACTTATTGATAATAATCCCCTTCAATAATCGGCGCTGTTCCTCCGGCAGCAACATCACAGAACCGTAAACAGCAGCAAACACTCCTCCCCGGTCAATATCCGCCACCAGATAAGTTGCCGCATCCACCTTCTGGGCCATATTCATATTCGTAATATCCCTATCCCGCAAATTCAATTCTGAAATACTTCCTGCCCCCTCCAATACAATCGGAGTATACTGCTCCTCCAAACGGTGGAATGCAGCCAAGGCCTCTCTCCATAAATCTTCCTTATTACTCGTACGAAAATATTCCCTTGCAGACATATTCCCCACAGGCTGCCCATTCAGAATCACCTGTGACGTCTGGTCTGAAGAAGGTTTCAACAACACCGGATTCATATCGGTTGACGGAGCAATGCCGCAGGCTTCTGCCTGTACCGCCTGAGCACGGCCAATTTCCCCGCCATCCGGTGTCGAATAAGAATTCAACGACATGTTCTGAGCCTTAAAAGGAGCCGGTGCATAACCATCTTGCAAAAAAATACGACAAAATGCTGTATTCACGATGCTTTTCCCTGCATCCGAGCAGGTCCCCACAAACATTATCGGTTTTAATCTCTTCATTGCCTTTTCTTTTTATATAAAAACGATTGCCATTTCTCCTCTTCCGCCCCCTCTCTATCCATCTCCTGCCGTGCCATAGTGAACAATAAATCAGAGAGACGATTTACAAACCGTAAAATGACAGGCGGCAATTCATCCTCTCTATTCAAAGTCCATAAACGACGTTCTGCCCGTCGGGCAACAGTTCGGGCCACATGGCATTGTGCAGAAAGGACATTACCGCCCGGTAAGATAAAATGCGAAGAAGGATGTGCCATCAGACTGTTCAAACGGTCTATCTGTCGCTCGCAGTAAACATCCAAATCCTCCGATAGCGGATTCGGATTCTGCGAACGCAACCCTGCAGGCGTTGCCACATGCGACATAACGACCATCAACTCTTTCTGCAAAAAATAAAGCATTTCCTGCCATTCGTGTTTTTCTCCTGCCAAAGCACGTATCAGTCCCAACAAAGAATTCAATTCATCCAATGTCCCATTGGCTTCAATGCGAATATCATCTTTATCCACCCTCAAACCTCCATGGATACCGGTTTCCCCTTTATCACCTCCACGTGTATAAATCTTCATTTCTTCATTTATTTACTCGTAGCAAAGATAGCAATATACCACTATTATCTAAATTAAAAAAGCTATCTTTACGGGGCAAAAAAAATAGAAAGATATGGCAAAAAAAATTATCCTTGTCACCGGCGGACAACGGTCGGGCAAAAGTGGATATGCCCAACGCTTAGCGCTGCAATTAGCGGACAATCCGGTATACCTCGCAACATCCAGAGTATGGGATGAGGAGTATCGTCAACGCATTCTAAGACACCAACGGGACAGAGGACCGCAGTGGACCAATCTCGAAGAAGAGAAAACACTGAGTAGACACTCTTTACCGGGACGTGTCATTGTCATAGACTGCATGACGCTGTGGGCAACCAATTTTTTCTTTGACAATGATTCTGATGTCGACAAATCACTTTCTGAGTTAAAAGAGGAATTCAAGCGGTTTACCAACCAAGATGCCACCTTCATATTTGTCACCAATGAAATCGGCTTGGGAGGAGTATCTGAAAATCCGATACAACGACGGTTTACAGACCTACAGGGATGGATGAATCAATTCGCAGCACAGCAAGCGGATGAAGTTGTACTGATGGTAGCCGGTATACCCTTGAAAATAAAACAATAACCAACTATAAAATGCACTCTCTATGAAAACTTTTCATATAAAAACTCCGGATAAAACAATCATACCTGCTCTTCAGGATAAAATAGACAATCTGACGAAGCCCAAAGGCTCTTTAGGCAGACTGGAAGAATTAGCAATACAAATCGGTACCATCCAACAAAGCCTGTCTCCTCAATTACATAAACCGCAAAACATCGTTTTCGCAGCAGACCACGGCATTGTCGTTGAAGGAGTCAGTTTTTCAGCTCCGGAAGTCACGGCACAGCAGATTTATAATTTTGTCAAGGGAGGGGGAGGTGTCAACATGTTTGCCCGCCAGCACCATTTTGCACTCAAAATCGTTGACTGTGGTGTCAACGCCGATTTTGGGAATCTTCCGGGTCTGATTGACCGGAAAATACGGAAAAGTACCAGCAACTATCTTTACGAAGCAGCCATGAGTAAAGAAGAGATGGAATGCGCCATAGGAATCGGTGCTGAAATCGTCGACATGACTTACAACGAAGGCACCAACATTATCAGCTTTGGCGAACTGGGCATGGCCAATACCTCTGCATCTTCCATATGGATGAGCTATTTCACAGGAATCCCTTTAAAAGAGTGTGTCGGAGCCGGTAGCGGTCTGAATCCACAAGGGATAGAACACAAATACAACATACTGAAACGTTCCATGGACAACTATTCTGGCGACCATACACCAGAAGATATCATCCGCTGGTTCGGCGGTTTCGAAATGGTGGCAGCCATCGGTGGAATGCTGCGTGCGGCAGAGCTTGGAATGATTATCATCGTTGATGGTTTTATCATGACAAACTGTGTACTTGCAGCCTCGCAACTCCATCCGGAAGTATTGGAGTATTGTATTTTCGGACACCAGGGAGATGAAGCCGGTCACAAATTGGTATTGAATGCCCTGCATGCACGCCCGCTTCTTAATTTAGGTCTACGGTTAGGGGAAGGGACCGGAGCCATCTGCTCCTACCCAATTATCGAATCCGCTATCCGCATGATCAATGAAATGAACGACTTCCATTCAGCGTCTGTAACCAAATATTTTTAACATGCGTTCATTTCTGGCAGCTATCATGATGTTCACCCGCCTGCCCCTATGGCGGGTGATACAGGTGGATAAAAAATACTACAGCAATGTATTGTTGTACTGGCCGTTGGTCGGATTTGTAACAGGAAGTGCCACCTGGGCAACCCTGCACTTTATCAGCATGATAGGTGTAGCACACCTGCCGGCTTGCATATTGGCCATTACAGCCCGGCTTTTATTGACAGGCGCTCTACACGAAGATGGTCTGGCAGATTTTTTCGACGGTTTCGGAGGAGGTACGAACAAGGAAAAAATCCTCTCTATCATGAAAGATTCGCACATCGGAAGCTATGGGACTATCGGGTTGATTGTCTATTTCCTTCTGTATGCCTCTTTCCTGTATTCATTGCCGGTCAATGCTCAAGCAGGAATCATTATCGGGGCAGATGTTTTATCCAAATTTGCAACGGCATTTATGATTAATACACTCGACTATGCCAGGACAGAAGAGACTAGCAAAACAAAGGTTTTGTACAACTCTATTTCTCTTCTACAATTTCTGCCAATAGCCGTAGTATGTATTATCCCTCTGTATTTTTTAGAGACCTACTTTATGGCAGCCATCCCAATGGTACTTGTCACAATAGGTATGCGGTATTATTTTAAACGCAAAATCGGTGGTTACACAGGAGATTGTTGCGGAGCAGGCGTATTATTGGCTGAACAGACATTCTACTTCGGTTTTTTCATTACAACCACACTATTCCTATGAAACTTACATTTATCAGGCACACAAGCGTAAATGTCGAACCCGGCATTTGTTATGGCTGGAGCGATGTAGCCACGGCGTCCTCTTTCACGGAAGAAGCAAAACAGGTCTGCGCCAGCATAAAAGATACATTTTTCGACGCAGTCTATTGCAGTCCTCTGACACGTTGCCGTCAGTTGGCAGCCTTCTGCGGTTACGAACATCCATATATTGACGAGCGGCTTAAAGAATTGCATTTCGGCACTTGGGAAATGCAGCGCTGGGATGCCATCACCGACCCGCAATTGGAACTTTGGTATAAAGACTGGATACACCAGCGGGCAGGCGGTGCAGAAAGTTATATGGATCAATACCAACGTGTCTCAGCATTTCTGGACGAGATACGCAACACCGTCCGACAGCAATGTTGCATATTCACACACCGGGGTGTTATCGCATGCGCCTTAGTATATGCCCGGCATTGCACCATTGAAAAATCGTTCGATGAAGATATCCCCTACGGCAGCAAAACAGTCATACAACTGTAATCAACGCCGTTTCATATTGTCAAACCGGTAAGACATACCTAACATGACACTGGTCGAGGGGACGGTGTTATAGGAAACTCCCGTGTATAAATCAGTCAAAGAATAGGTCATCGTACGCCTGTTTTGCAAAATGTCTTTTGCAGACAAAGAGACTTTAAACCGGCGTTCTTTACCAAACTTCTTGCCGACAGAGGCATTCAATACATGTTCAGATTGTTTCACCCGTTCGTCTTTCTTGGTAATATGGAAACTTCCATTATACAACCCCTCAAAATAAAAACCCTCCCAAAACACCCAAGTAAACGAACCGTTCAAACTACTATTACAATATCTGGCATTCCCAGTTTCTGTATTTTCCGACCAGGACAATGTATTGCTGGAAGACAAATAACAATCTATATCCTCTGAAATATTGGAATAGATAGTCAGACCCACCGAACCGGTATGCGAACTGTTCATATTCTTCAGATTATCGTAGATAGACGGAGTATGCGAAAAACTATATCCGACATTTGCATTAAATCGCAACTTCAGTTTTTCCCAGGGGAAGGAATAGGACACACGCCCAGACATATTCCAACTACCACTCAAATTCACCGGTACCGTCAAACTGGCTCCCCTTGCCAAAAGATAACCGTCTACAACCGTATCACGACTTATAAACTGCACATTCGAAGCAATCGTATTGAACGTCTGTCCGGCATTTATCGTTGCATTCAAAAAGCCGGAACTTTCAAGCTGGGTGAATGTATAATCCATCATCAGATTATGAGAAAAAGACTTCTTCAGATTCGGATTACCCTTGGACACTCGTAAGGGATCGCTGATTGACAACACATCCTGTAACTGCGTAACAGACGGAGAGGATGAATTTCCGGAGTAGGTGACATCCAAATTACTGTCACTATTAATCTTATAATCTAAACTGACCATCGGCGAAATATCCGTATAACGACTGACTAACGTAGAATCACTTTTGCCCAAGTATTCATAAAGGTTGTCCATCATGGTATTATTCAAAGACAAACCGGTTCCCAGACGCAACTTATCGTTCGTAAAACTGTAATTTATTCCATAATTATGCACATGGTACACATTTTCCAATTTATTCGTTTGTGTCGAGTCAATCCCTATCAACTCTTGAAAATTCTTATCCCGATATGCCATACCGGCACGTTCCGAATTGCTCGTCCGGTCTTGATATCTGTAATCCAATGTTATACGCGAATGCTCCGAAAGCGGTTCGGACCATTTTGCAGAAATCGACCAATTATATCCCTTCTGGCAGTCATCCATCACCAGATTGCGAAGAGTATCCAAATAAACGCCTTCAGCTTTCAACGAATGCTCGTCATTATTCTGCCATTGACCGGACCTGTTACGAGAATATCCTCCGGAGATATTCACCGTCATCGAACGACCTTCCTTTCTGAATGCCTGCATCCAAAGAATGCTGCCGTTAATCCCCAAAGTATTTCCATCTCTCCAACTTTCCGTATTCGACACATTGATTGTATCACTATTTTCCACATTCGAACCGTAAGCAATATTCCAGGAATTCGATTTACCCTTTGATATTGACGGAGAAAAGACAATCCGACTTTTCTTATTCGGAAGATATTCAATCCGGGCATTTAAATTATGATTCTTGCTATCCCGATGCGAACGACTCTCATTATCGTATATACGATTCTCATACTGTTCGGTAGGGAAATACTCCTGCTTCGACATGGAGGCAGAGTTAGAAGCGTCACCATACCAACGGTAATTGGTCGAAATTCTCCATTTCTCTATGGCATCAGTGGAGACATTGGCATAAATCCCTTCGGAACGACTATATCCATTGCCATCACCGAAACGGCTACCGGGCAAATCAACCCGTTTGCCTTGATTTTCTGCATTGGTACTCAAGGTTATCTTATTCTTTCTGTCAAAATAATTGCCATAGACATCTCCTTCGTAATTATTCTCTTCAAAGGTATTCTTAAGTGGAGATGTAATCCCATACTCAGCTCTTGCATTACCGAATATCTTGGCTCTATTAGGATCGTGCGTTTCAATGTTTAATGCACGGAATTTCTTCCCGTCCCGGTATCCGGAAAACTCAGCCTCATCACTTCCCCGATCGTACATACTGATCTTGTTCACCAACTTCGCCGGCAGATTTTTCAATGCTGCGACAGGATCATTGAACGAATACTCCATTCCGTCAATATAAAGGCGTGTCACTTCCTTCCCTTGAGCGATTATCTTTCCGTCAACAATTTCAAATCCAGGCAACTTTTTTATCAATGCCTCCAAATCTCCGTCCACCGACACCTTGACAGCACTAGCATTGAACTTCGTCGTATCACCATGCTGAACGGCTATCGGGACTTTTGCTTCCACCACCACCTCTTCCAGCAAAACGGTTTTCAGACATATCTGCCCTATATCCGTATCTTCCTTTATCTTGAAAACACCTGAATAAGTTTCATATCCGATATACGATACAGAGAGATGTATCTCCCCTGCCGTCACCCCCCGGATAACAAAACATCCGTCGACATCCGTCGTGCCGACAGGTGTTTTCGCCTCACCCAAATATATATAAGCTCCCGGAAGCAACTCCTTCTCATCACCTCCCACAATTACCCCCCGCAGAGTCAGCGCCACCCGTTTTACAGTATCCTGAGAAACCGTATCCCGATGATGCTCTTGAGCCCAAAGCGCATGAACCCCAAACACCCAAAAGCACAATATACCGATTCGTATGCCGAATATCCTCATAGATGACAATGCTGCTTTAACACACAAACTCTACAATCTCAGTATTCCCCATAATAGGTTTTTCCAGCATCTCAAACGGCTTATGTCCTTCCAGACGATTTAAAACAGCCCGGTTAAACGCTCCGTGTCCGACTGCCAAAATGCGCTTACCGGGATATTTCACCCGCAGATAATTCACAAATTCACCGGCTCGCATATCTAACTCTTCCAATGATTCTACGCCAAAAGGAAGATTATACCAATCGACTTTTTCAAAAGAATCTCCCGTATAGCTACCCCAGTGCATTTCCCGAAGCAAAGGAGTGGAATACACCTTCATACCTTTGGGCTTTGCAACAATCTCCGCCGTTTTATAACTACGAGACAAATCGCTGGATATAATTACATCCAACGGAACATCCGATAATCTTTCCGCCAATTCTTCTGCCTGTTGAATCCCACGTTCTGACAATGTGCCCGGCAATTGCCCTTGCAGAATGTTTTTCTTATTCTCGATTGTCTCCCCATGACGGGTCAATAGCAGTGTTATCTTTTTCATAAGTAAAGTTTCTACAAATGTAAAAAATTAAAAGCAGGAGTTGTAATAATTCATTATCAATTTTTTCTTGCCCCAACGGCCAGCAGAACTCCCAAAACAACGCCCAAAAGAGCGGCGCAAAGCACCCGCATGTTGCCAGGCAATAAGAACGTGATGGTGTGCGCAGGGAACCAGAACAGAGGAATTGTCTTCTTGAATACAAAGCCCCAAAGTACTCCCCAATTCAACTTCATCATCGTTTCCTTCATCTTAATAGGACGGAAGAAACCTGCCAATGTTCCCCCATTCTCAATAATATGGGTATCCGTTATTTTATGCAAGGTCATAAAGACTGGTGCGAAAAAGGTGTTCATACTTACCGACACTGCAAATGCAACAAGCGCCTTGCCCCACGAAAGCCCCTCACTATGAAACACTCCAACGGCATCCTGCATTCCTAAATACTGCAACACAACCGGAGTCCCATTGGAAAAAATAATCATTGCAATATTGATTCCCATTCCGAGGACACCCCAGACAAGCATCCGCGGCAATATACCGAAACCTTTCCGGGTATAGACGCCGGAACTGATTCGTAAACCAATAACCTCTCCCAATGTGGAAAGGATAGCGAATTTAAAAAAACTCATCACCATGCCATGTTCGGCATTGAACGTGTGGTACCAATGATAGACCGGTTCGCACACAAAAAAGGGTAGCAGCAAAACTGCTACCC
>CAKVCR010000028.1 GCA_934725835.1 uncultured Odoribacter sp. | reverse complement strand
AACCAGTATTTGTTCCCGTTCCATGCTGGGCGACTATCATATCATTATAATTCTTTATCTCGCCCAACTGTTGGTTCATCTCTCGACGATATTTAATATAATTAATTTCATCTATTCTCCCAACCACTTTATTAAGCACATCATAAACCTGAGACGTAAATTTATTCTCTCGCTCCTTGATTGCATATTTAATCCACAACCACTGTACCACCACGACTGCTGTAAAAGCAGCAACCATGATTACCAACAATGTACGCAATATCAATTTTTTAACCATAGTAAAAGATATAGTAGCGGTAAAAATAATATTAATTACAAAAAAATCAAAATTTCATCCTATCCAAAATCATGCAACAAAAAGGGGTACCCCAAGGCACCCCTAAAAACAACTAAGTAATAAAAACGGGAAAACAAAACCATTTGCATGGTTTTCTCTTTATTGCATTTTTTCAGCAACTGTCTTGTATAAATTGCTTTCCTTATTAGGAACACTTATCATTTTGAACAAGCGTTTCTGCAAATCTGTACTATCCTGCAATTCATCCTGCAATAAGAAAAGTGACAATTCCTGAGATGGATTAGCTTCAATCAAATTCTTTACATAATTTGCACGAGCACGAATGTAACGCTGGCGCTGCAGTTGAAATACACCCAACATCACCTCATCATTAGCATTACGTCTTTCTTTGTTCATCAACTTGTGAATATTTTTATCAATCGGCTCTATTGGACCTTCATATTTTTCAGCAAACATCTTTTTTAACTTTTTATATTCCTTGTCCAAACCAGAACCCTTTACCTCAATTTGATCAGGGAATTTAGCCTTACCCTGAATCCAAATCTGATCTTTAGAATCAACAATGGTTGTCAATGTGTTTTTACCGGCAATATCAATCCAAACACGACCGGGTATTTGAAACTGCTCTGTTTCCAAATTAATTTTACCATCGGTCACTTCCTGCTGAGCCAACACTACCATTCCTTGCTGTCCTGGCATTTCTGCCAACAATTTAACAGTACCCACTAAATCTTTCACTTCTCCACGAATCTTCACTTTATTGGAGTTACACGCACTTAAAACTAATGCAATAGCTGCGATTAATAAATAAAACTTCTTCATCTTATATTATCTTTGTGTCCATTTTCATATTTACCACAAAGATACAAAAAAACTACATTCCACAAGAGATTTTTGTGAATTGTTTGAGTAATTAGTTTTTACCTAAACTTCATTTTAAATGCCCAGGGTCTGCAAGTACTGAATTATTTGCCCCGATGGACGTGGAGCATTCGAGGAAATTATTTTTCCATCCGGAGCAATTAAAATAAAACGCGGAACACTTATTATCATATAATCCCGACTAAAATCGCTAGTGGTATCCACCAATGTGTGAACACCGGCAAAAGAATGCTGATTTAAGTAATCTTTCCATTTATCCACATTGGCTGATCTATCAATTGCTATTGTCAAAAATTTAATATTACGACCCCGATATTTTTTTTGCAATAAATTTAAATAAGGCAATTCTGATTTGCAGGGAACACACCATGTAGCCCATACTGTAATATATAGATAAGACCCTCTAAAATCATCTAAAGACACACTATTTCCATTACGGTCTACGACTGTAAAATTTGGAGCCTCCTTACCGGCACTTATTCGTTCCCACAAAGCAATCATCTCCTCCATATAGGCTATTTTATTCTTATCTGTGCATTCTTTTCTAAAAACAGATAATAAATGCCCGGCACCATCCAAACCATTATTTTCCCATATATGTCGGTAAATAATTTCGGTAAGCAAAAAGTTTTTTATTACCGGATTAGTAATTTTCGACAATACATAATCTGCAATATCATCCGAATAATTTCCAGCCACTGCATCTCCTCTTGTCCCTTGCAAGTATATATAACTTAACAAAAAAGAACGATAGTCCTTAGCTCCGAATAAAGCATCATTATTTAATGGAAACGAGGACATAAAATCAACGAAAGTAGTCCCAGGACGATAGTCTCTATCATAATTCATTTTCCGCCTATAAAGCGGATAAAAGGAAACCCTCTCGGCAACAGAATAACGTATTCTTTCCTTCTCTAATTTAGTAAATGATTCATCAAAATTTTTCGCTTCTAAAAGTTTTGTCTTTTCATCTATCAACTCCTTCATTTTACCCACAAACTCCTCTTCTCCTAAAGCATAATAGTCTTTATCAAAAAATACAGCAACTTCCTGTTCCTTTAAATAACTATTTATTCCACCTAAGCTTCCTCTAAAATATAATGAACCGGAAAAATTCAATGCATTCATATAAATTTCAAGATTTTCTCCAGGACTCAAATATAAATTCAAAGAATTATGCAACATAGTGACATATCCGCTATGTTCCATGTGAATTGTACCCGTAAAAAAATTATTTTCATCTAAAGGGAAAGCATATATACTATCATCAACCCAAATACTTACAATAGAATCTCCATTTTCCACGCGACCACTAATCTGCACTGTATTGTCGCGCGAACAAGAAAAAAACAATCCTAGCAATAATATAAAAACAACCAATTCTTTCATTTGTTCTCTCCAATTAGAATAAATTAAAACACAAGGATTTGCAAAGATAGGGGATAATAAGTAAATGACAAGTTAAAGAAAAGCTAAATATACAAACTGGTGTCTATAACACATTTACAAAAAAGGCTGTAGTTATAAAACCACAGCCTTTATCCATATACTGATTTTGCAATCAGGTTATTTTACAATTGCCTTGAAATCTGCATTTTCAAATAATTTAGCAAATTCCATATCAGTTGCAGCCACTTGCTTCAACTCAGCATTTTTAGCACAAGCTGCTTTCAAATTTGAAAGAACCGCATTCGTGTCGTTATTACGTGCAGCGATAACAGCCTTCAAATAGGGAACCATTGCATTATCAGAAGTATTTGCATTCAATTTTTTTGCAGCCTCACCGGTATTGCCAGCCAATAGATTAGCCAACGCAGCATTTACACAATTACACTGACCAAATGCCTGAACGGCTGTATTATAATCGCCTTTCATAATAGCAACAATACCCTTGTTGTAATTCACTTCATCACCAGCACCTGTTGCAGCACCAAATAATACTTCAGCTTCATTGATATTTCCATTCACTAATTCAACAGCGCCCAAGTTATTCTTTACTACTTTATTGTTTGCAGACAACTGATCAGCCTTTTGAAATTCAGCTTTCGCTTCAGCTACTTTACCCATTTCAAACAAAATCATACCGGCATCGTTAAAACCTCTCCAATCATTAGAGAACTGCTTTTTAGCTGTTTCATAAATTGCTAATTTATCAGCATTGTTTTCAAACAATGTTGCAGAATAAAGCAATTCCTCTACATTCAATTCAGCAGGATTAGATTTAGCTAATTCTCTCAACTCATCGTCAGATTTGCCAATACGATCTGCATTAACGATAAATTTAGAACGTCTTAATTTCGGAAGAATCTGATCTGCAACAACAGAGAAAGCTGAAGAGATATTTCTAATTTCTCTTTCTCTTACTTCCGGATCTGAATGCATAGCCAATACTCGCAGAATTAATTCTTTGTCACGAATATTAGACTCTTCCATTGCTTTTTTGAATCCATCCCAGTCTTCCGCTACAACATATTTCTTAAAGAAGTCCAAATCTTTATACTCATCAATTTTATTCTTCTTCATATTGTTTTTCACGAATTTATCAGCAGCACCCTCACGGTTATCAGCTAACTTTTCATTCAAATCAAGAGGACCATCCGGAGAAGCATAAGACTGAATCATGATATTTTTCAATTCCATATCTTCTGCAGCTTTTGCATCTTTGATGAATTTCTCCATTTCTTTAATCTCTTTTGATTTCATCTCTTTAGAACGAATCTGAGAAGAATTAATCAAATAGTAGATAGCAGCCTCCTGCTCTTCTTTTGTAATACGCTCAAATTTATCAGCACCTATTGCGATAGACGGATTGTTTTGTACTAAAGTTGCTGTTGCTAATACACCATCAGCAATTTTATTTGATTCGTATTCTACTGTTTTTGAACCTTTAGTTCCAACAAATCTCACATACAAACCTGAAGAACGCATGCCTTCTTCAAATGGAACTACACCACTATAAGAAACTGTTTTACTTTCTGCATACGGTACCACTTCGTTGTTTCCCTGAACTTTTTCTCCTTGGAAAGTCTTAGCTTCATAAGCTTTTTCTCCACCATTAGCAAATTTAAGCACAGGAGTAGCCACTAAAGTCACTTTCTTATTAAAATATTTGGCCGGAACAGTTGCATCAATCTTTACATCAACCTGTCCTCCTCTAGCTTCCAACATTTCAGGAGTCACTTTATAGGCAATATTTTTCTCCATTTTCTTCATCTTATTCAGTGAAGCACAAGATGAAACAACAAAACCTGCCAACGTCAAAACTGCGACAGTTCTAAATGTCTTTTTCATAATCACATCAATTTATTTTAATACTAAACTAGTTGCTCAATACACAAAGCAAATATAAACAAAAAAAATTAATCTACATTCAATTTATGCATAATTAATTTCTTTGCTTTTTCTATTGCACGCTCAATTCCATCCGGGTCTGAACCTCCTGCCGTAGCAAAGAATGCCTGACCTCCACCGCCACCTTTTATTTCTTGCGCAGCCTCTTTTACTATCTGACCGGCATGTAAGCCCAATTCTTCTGCCAAACTATTGCTAATCATCACTGTCAACGACGGTTTCCCTCCTACAACTCCTCCTGCGACAAAAACAACTTTATCGAATTCTCCCTTCAGCTGAAATGCTATATCTTTAACCTGAGGGGCCGGAATTGCCAATTGTGCTACAATAACATTTACATCGTTATATACCTGCTTCTGATTTTTCAAACGCTCTTTCATCAGACGAAGACTTTCTTTAGCAAACTTTTCTGTCTCCTTTTTCAAACCTTCGTTTTCTTCAACAAGCAAACGAACGGATTCAAGCAGATTTTTATTGTTTTTAAATAGCTTTTCTATCTCTCGAATACTTGTATATGTATTATTGATAAATTCCTCAGCCTTATCAGCCGTTATCGCCTCTATACGACGTACACCTGCCGACACCGAACTCTCTGAAAGAATCTTGAAGAAACCAATCTGACCTGTTGCAGCCACATGGGTACCTCCACACAATTCAATAGATTCGCCATACTTAATCACACGCACTAAATCTCCATATTTTTCTCCAAAAATTGCAATAGCGCCCATTTCCTGTGCTTTAGCTATAGGAATTGACCGGAATTCCTGCAAAGATATATTCTTACGAATCAACTGATTTACAATTGCAGCCACTTCAGCCAACTCTTCGTCTGTCACCTTTTGGAAATGAGAAAAGTCAAAACGTAAATGTTCGTCACTAACATACGATCCTTTCTGCTCAACGTGCCTACCCAACACCTTACGCAATGCATAATCCAACAAGTGCGTTGCAGTATGATTATTAGCAGTCAAGACACGCTTCTTTTCATCAACTTTTGCAACAAAAGTCTGAGTAACATCCTCGGGCAACTTTTCAACGATATGAATCGTTAGTCCGTTCTCTTTCTTAGTATCAACAATCGCAACAGTCTCATTTCCTCCTATCAACACACCACGATCACCCACTTGTCCACCACCTTCTCCATAAAAAGGAGTGATATTGAATACCAAATGGTACATCGTCTTGTTTTTTGTCACGACCTTTCTATAACGGGCAATCTTAACTTCCACTTCCAAGTAATCATACCCGACAAACTCTTGCTCATCATCGTTGAGCAATTCAATCCAATCATCCGTATCGACAGATGCAGCCGAACGAGAACGAGCTTTTTGCGCCTCCATCTCAGCCTGAAATTCGCGACGATTCACCACCAAATTCTGTTCTCTCAAAATCAACTCTGTCAAATCCAATGGAAATCCATAAGTATCATATAACTCAAAAGCCACATTTCCCGGAATTGTCACAAAATTTTCTGCCTTTGTCTTAGCAACAATACGATCCAACAGTTTGATACCTTTATCTAATGTACGCAAGAAAGCATTTTCCTCTTCCCTTATCACCTTTTCTATCAATTCCTGTTGAGACACCAGTTCCGGATAATGTTTGCCCATCACCTCCAATAATACAGGAACCAAACGATACATGAATGCATCCTTCTGATTCAGATATGTATATGCATAACGCACCGCTCTTCGCAATATACGACGAATTACATATCCGGCCTTTACATTAGAAGGCAACTGCCCATCTGTAATAGAGAACGAAATCGTGCGCAAATGGTCTGCAATTACACGCATTGCAACGTCAGACTCTTGTGTTTCACCATATTTCACACCACTCAAACGGGCAATCTCATCAATAATAGGAGTGAAAACATCTGTATCATAGTTCGACGTTTTTCCTTGAACGGCCATACATAGACGCTCAAATCCCATACCGGTATCAACGTGGTGATTAGGCAAATTTTCCAAGCTGCCATCAGCTTTTCGGTTATACTGCATAAACACCAGATTCCATATTTCAATCACCAGAGGATTATCCTTATTTACCAACTCACGTCCTGACTTCAATTCTCGTTCTGCATCCGGACGCAAGTCAATATGAATTTCCGAGCAAGGTCCACATGGTCCCATATCACCCATTTCCCAGAAATTATCCTTCTTATTTCCCAGTAAAATTCTATCCTCGGGCAAATAATTCATCCAAATTTTCTTTGCTTCGATATCTTCATCCAACCCATCGTCCTTGCTTCCTTCAAATACCGTAGCATACAATCTATTTTTATCCAACTTCATCACCTCTGTCAGAAACTCCCATGCATAAGCAATCGCATTTTCTTTAAAATAATCTCCAAACGACCAATTACCCAACATTTCAAACATTGTATGGTGATAAGTGTCATGTCCCACCTCTTCCAAATCATTATGTTTGCCCGACACACGAAGACATTTCTGAGAATCCGCAACACGGCGGCTTTTGGGACTGATATTGCCCAGAATAATATCCTTAAACTGATTCATCCCCGCATTGGTAAACATCAATGTAGGATCGTCCTTTACCACCATAGGTGCCGAAGGAACAATTGTATGTCCCTTACTTTCAAAATAATCCAGAAACTTTTGTCTGATCTCTGCTGACTTCATAATATTTAACGTATAAACTTTTGACTACTAAGGCAAACTCTAATATAGAATTGCAAAATTAAATTATTTCTTTAACTTTGCATCAAAAATATCAATTTTATCCGGGAAATGGCAAAAACAGGTTATCGTTTCAATCCAGAAACTCTGTCTTACGACAAAATTCGCATCACCAACAAAAAGAAAATATGGTCGTGGATTGTAAAATTTTTCCAGAGCCTTTCATTAGCCATTGTCATTTTTCTTATCATAACAACCGTTGTTGATTCACCCAAAGAGAAAGCGCTCAAACGCGAAAAAGAAGAGCTGTTAGCCCAGTACAATCTTTTGGATAATCAGATTAACCGTCTGGATAAAGTATTAAAAAATCTTGAAAATCGGGACGATAATATCTATCGGGTAATTTTTGAGACCGAACCTATTGATGCCTCTATCCGACGAGCAGGTTCAGGAGGCTCCAACAAATACGAAGACCTCAAAAACATGGATAATGCCGCACTCATCATCAACACCAGCAAAAAGCTGGACGAATTGACAAAAGCCATATACATCCAAAGTCGCTCGTATGACGAGATAGAACACTTGGCCAAAAACAAAATGGACATGTTAGCCTCTATTCCTGCTATTCTTCCTGTGGCTTTAAGCAACAAAGCGGTACGTTTTGCCTCATCATTCGGTTATCGCATTCACCCCATATACAAAACAGTAAAACTACACGCTGGGATGGATTTTTCCGGTCCGATAGGTACTCCCATCTATGCAACAGGCAACGGTAAGGTCACTTCAGCATCCACTCACAAAGGATATGGGAAATGCATAGAAATAGACCACGGTTTCAACTATAAAACAGTCTATGCACATTTGGACAAATACAATGTCCGCACCGGTCAAAAAGTCAAAAGAGGAGACATCATTGGATACATGGGCAATACCGGACGTTCAACAGGTCCGCACATTCACTATGAAGTCAAGAAAAACAACACACCTGTTAACCCCATCAACTATTATTTCAACGACCTCTCTGCTGAAGAATATGACAAACTCGTAATGGAGGCAAACAACAACGGACAAACAATGGACTAACCCAACAACACTAATATGGAACAAGAAAAACAATCACTAAAAGTATATTACTCCATAGGCGAAGTCGCCGACATGTTTGGCGTAAACCCCTCGCTCATTCGATTTTGGGAGAAAGAATTCGATATTATCAGACCGCACAAAAACAAAAAAGGGAACCGACAGTTCACGAAGGCTGACATCGACAACTTTCATTTGATTTATCACTTGGTAAAAGAAAAGGGGATGACATTAAAAGGCGCCCAATTAAAACTACAAAAGAACAAGGAAGAAACAGAACAAACCTTTGAAGTCATCAAACGTTTAAAAAACATTCGTGAAGAATTGATATCCATTAAGGAGCAACTTTCATAAAATACCGGAAAATATCCATGCTAATAAAAGATATAACAACCGTTATCGAAGAATTCGCACCACTGTCTCTTCAAGAAAGTTATGACAACGCCGGACTTCTTTGCGGTAGTCCCGATGACACAGTCACCTCTATTCTGCTTACAACAGATATAACAGAGGAAGTTCTTGATGAAGCCATTGCCGAAGGGCACAATCTGATTATTTCGCACCATCCACTCATGTTGCAAGGAATTAAAAACTTGCGTCCGGACAGTTATGTGCAACGCTGTTTGATAAAAGCCATACGCAACCATCTGAACATCTATTCAGCACACACAAACTTAGATTCTGTAATGCAGGGTGTAAGCGGTCGGATGGCGGACAAACTGCAACTATCAGACAGACAGATACTACAACCGACCGGCAAACTGTACAGTCTTACATTCTACACCCCTGTCGCTTATGCAGACAAAGTACGTCGAGCTGTACTGGAATGCGGGGCAGGACATATCGGACAATACAGCCATTGCTCATACAATAGCGTTGGTGACGGGACTTTCAAAGCTCTTCCCGGTGCACATCCTCATGTCGGAGACATCAATCGGATACACACCGAGCAAGAAATAAAAACAGAAATAACAGTCCCCGACTACCTACTACACCATAGCATTAACGCACTCAAAAAAACACATCCCTACGAAGAACCTGTCTGGAACGTTGTATGCATCAACAACACAAACCCAATCACCGGATACGGCATCTTTGGTACACTTCCCGAACCGGTTGAAAGCCATGCTTTTCTACAACAATTAAAAGACACCTTCCAATGCGGAGTCATCCGCCACACAGCCATCTGCACTCACACCATTCAAAGAGTAGCAGTTTGCGGAGGCTCGGGAGCCTTTCTCACAAAGACTGCAATCAACAGAGGAGCAGACATTTACATTACAGGAGACTATAAATATCATGATTTTTTCAATGCCGAAAACAAAATCATTATCGCAGATATCGGACACTATGAAAGCGAACAATACACAAAAGAGATTTTTTATGAGCTACTTATAAAAAAAATATCTAACTTTGCAGTTCAGTTTTCAAAGGTCTGTACCAACCCCGTCCACTACCTCTAAACAGGAAGGACGAATAAAGGCCTAAAACTTGTAACCTGTTAACTTGTAACGAATTTTATATGGCAACGAACAACAATGACAAACTGCAAGAACTTTCTGTTGAAGAAAAATTGCAGCACCTTTACGAATTACAGCGCATTGATACGGAAATAGACAAAATCAGAACGCTGCGGGGTGAGCTTCCATTGGAAGTGCAAGACTTGGAAGATGAAATCGCCGGTCTTGAGACTCGTTTGGAAAACCTGAAAAAAGAAATCAGCGAAGCTGACAAAAACGTATCCGCAAAAAAACAGGAAATTGCAAAATCAGAAGAACTGATTAAAAAATACTCTGAGCAGCTTGACAACGTACGCAACAACCGCGAGTACGATGCTTTAACCAAAGAGGTCGAATTTCAGAAACTGGAAATCGAACTGCAAAACAAGCGTATCCGCGAATCCCAAAAAATCAAGGCAGAAAAAGAAGTAAATCTGGAAATCTCCAGCAAACAATACGAGGAGAAGAAAGCAGACTTAGATGCAAAGAAAGCAGAATTGGACGATATCATAGCAGAAACACACAAAGATGAAGAAGAACTGATTAAAAAATCAGAAGAACTTTCTGCAAGCATAGAAGACCGCCTTTTGACAGCATACCGTAAAATCCGTTCCAACGCACGCAATGGCTTGGCTGTTGTAACAGTAGACCGTGATGCTTGCGGAGGTTGCTTCAACAAAATTCCGCCTCAGCGCCAACTGGACATCCGCTCTCGCAAAAAAATCATTGTTTGCGAATATTGTGGTCGCATTCTTATCGACAAATATATCTGTGACTATGACGGTAGCATGCAGAAAGCAGACCTCGAGCAGGCAATGGAGTCTCAGAAAAAGAAGAGTAGAAGAATCAAAAAATCCGAAGATTAAAAAAGAAAGCTGCTACGGCAGCTTTTTTAGAATGTATCAATATATAACAATATGATTGCTGCAAATTACAATCCCAAAGAAAGCGAAGAGAAATGGTATAAATACTGGATGGACCATCATTTGTTCCATTCAGAAGTGGATAACAGCAGAGAACCCTACTGCATTGTCATTCCGCCCCCCAACGTCACCGGTGTACTCCACATGGGACACATGCTCAACAACACAATACAAGATGCTTTAGTGCGTCGTGCCCGACTGCAAGGGAAAAATGCCTGCTGGGTACCGGGAACAGACCACGCCTCCATCGCAACGGAAGCAAAAGTTGTAGCAAAACTCCAAAGCGAAGGTATCCAGAAAACAGACCTGTCGCGTGATGAATTTCTAAAACATGCCTGGGATTGGACACACACCCACGGAGGTATCATCCTGAAACAATTAAAACGTCTCGGTGCCTCATGTGATTGGGAGCGTACAGCCTTCACAATGGATGAAAAACGCAGCGAAAGCGTCCTGAAAGTATTTGTAGACCTATTCAACAAAGGTCTTATCTATCGTGGAGTGCGCATGGTAAACTGGGATCCTCAAGCCCTGACAGCTCTTTCGGACGAGGAAGTTGTATATAAAGAAGAACATAGCAAACTCTATTATCTCCGCTACCGTATAGAAGGAGAAGATGGTTATGCAGTTGTAGCAACCACCCGTCCTGAGACCATCATGGGAGACACTGCAATGTGTATCAACCCCAAAGATCCCAAAAACCAGCATCTGCATGGCAAAAAAGTCATCGTTCCTTTAGTAAACCGTGTTATCCCTGTCATTGAAGACGAATATGTAGATATAGAATTCGGTACCGGCTGTTTAAAAGTCACTCCGGCACACGATGTCAACGACTACATGTTAGGAGAAAAATACAACCTTCCCTCCATTGACATTTTCAACGACAATGGCACCATCAGTGAAGCCGCCGGCTTATACGTAGGCATGGACCGCTTTGACGTACGCAAACAGATAGAACAGGATTTACAGGCTGCCGGTCTGCTGGAAAAAGTAGAACCGTATACCAATAATGTCGGTTTTTCCGAACGTACCAATGTGCCCATTGAACCAAAACTATCCATGCAATGGTTCCTTAAAATGGAACACTTGGCAAAAATTGCATTGACACCTGTGATGGAAGATGATATTCATTTCTTCCCGTCAAAATTCAAAAACACCTACCGCCACTGGATGGAAAACATCAAAGATTGGTGTATCAGCCGTCAATTGTGGTGGGGACACCGCATCCCGGCCTGGTATCTTCCGGAAGGCGGCTATGTTGTTGCCAATGACGAAAACGAAGCCTTACAATTGGCTCGAGAAAAAAGTGGCAACAATAATCTGCAATTATCCGATTTACGACAAGATGAAGATTGTCTTGACACCTGGTTCTCTTCATGGTTATGGCCTATTTCCTTGTTTGACGGCATCAATAACCCCGGAAATCCGGAAATCAACTACTACTACCCGACCAACGATTTGGTAACCGGTCCAGATATCATCTTCTTCTGGGTAGCCCGTATGATTATGGCCGGCTACGAATACCAAGGCCAAATGCCATTCAAGAATGTCTATTTCACGGGTATTGTGCGCGACAAACTGGGACGCAAAATGTCAAAATCATTAGGAAACTCTCCTGACCCGCTTGATTTGATTGACAAATATGGAGCAGACGGTGTACGCGTAGGCATGTTGCTTTGTGCGCCTGCCGGAGGTGACCTTTTGTTTGACGAAAGTCTTCCTGAACAGGGACGCAATTTCACTACCAAAATGTGGAATGCCTTCAAACTGGTTAAATCCTGGGAAGTTGCAGACATCGAACAGCCGGAACATTCGCGTCTTGCCTTGAATTGGTTTAATCATCTGTTAAACAAAGTGACAGAATCATTGAACACCCAATTCGACCAATATCGTATCTCTGAAGCACTGATGACAGTTTACACTACCTTCCGTGACGAATTCTCTTCATGGCTATTGGAAATGATCAAACCGGCTTATGGGCAACCGATTGACCGTCAAAGCTACCAGCAGACCATAAGCATATTTGAGCAATTATTACAACTGCTTCACCCGTTCATGCCGTTTATCACAGAAGATATCTGGCAATCACTGCGCGAACGCAAAGATGGCGAGAGCATCATGATTTCAATCATGCCCAAACCTGCAGAATACGATGAAAACCTGCTTATGCGTTTTGAAGCTGTCAAAAGCGTCATTGTTGGCATCCGCAATATCCGCAAACAAGACAACGTGCCGTTCAAAGACACATTGGAACTGAAAGTAAAAGTCAGCGAACGCTATCCTGCTGCCTTTGCCAGCATTATCTGCAAAATGGGTAATATTTCAGCTATCGAAAATGTAACAGAGGCAGTAAAAGGCGCCCGCAGTTTCATTGCAGACACTGTAGAATATTTCATTCCTGCATCCGGTCAGGTTGACACAGCAGAATTACGAACAAAACTGGAAGAAGACCTGAAATACACTCAAGGTTTCCTGGCATCAGTCATGAAAAAACTCAGCAACGAAAAGTTCGTTAACGGAGCACCCGCACAAGTTGTTGCCAACGAACGCAAAAAGCAAGCAGATGCAGAAGCGAAGATTGCCGCAATCGAAGCACAGCTAAAAGAACTGTAAAACTCAGAATAACAACAAAACAGGCTGTTTCAAAAAGGGGAACAGCCTGTTTTGTATTATCTTGTTACCTTGCCAATAAACTTATCCAATCCTCTATCATGCCAGTAGCTGAAGAGAAATTCACACCGATTTTATAAATTGTACGTTCGTCAGTTTCATACGGGCGAGCATATCCTTTATTTTCAATTTGCTGCAAAGTTTGTTCTGCAAAACCATCCAGTTTGAATTCAAAAATATAGACATATTTTGGTGTCTCTACAATACAATCCACACGACCTTCGCTTTGTTCCTTTTCGATATAGACCGTATATGCAGTTCTCCGGCGGCCAATGCGAAATATTGCACGATTCAATTATAAATACAATTGTTATTCGCCGTCATCCCTGTGAAGGAAAACGTCCCATTGCTCTGTAAGGAGATATGAATCTTCCCAGACAGTTTCATCAGGACAGCCACCAAAGACGTTTACGAAATCGCATACTCTGGACTGTAGGTCTTGCAGTTTTTGCCTGCCGTCTTCCGTATGTTCCTTCCTTCTTATAATGAAGTCTGTAAGAGTCTCTGCACACCTGAAAGCGGCACGGAAATAACGGTTACCATATAGATTCTTGCACTTGATAAACGCTTTCTCAGCCTGCTCCAGATCAGTAATCTCAAATTGGATATCCTCCTCATATAATCCAGAACCATCTAAAGGAGAGGATGTGTGAATGAGAATCCTGTTGATGTTGGACTTCAAAGTCTCATCCTTGATACCGAATGCCTCAAGAAGATATTCGCGCACATCACTATAATTCTCTATGGAGTCCTCCCCAGCGATGTAGTGGTATTTGTAGCGCTCGATCCGGTCAACTTGGTCGGTCAGTATACCACTGTATAGCTTCCTTACTTTGTCATTGAGAAGATATATCTCCTTAACGAGACGCCTGATTTCTTCGGCAAGTTTTGCTACATCGTATATCATCACATCCAGAGATACTCCATTATCCTGCTGGACAAGGTACTCATACTTGTGGTTGAACTCCTCAATATGCGTATACACCCTGTTGACCAGAAGGAACTGGAACTCATTGTCGTAGAAAAGCTCCGAGTGGATGTTTTGTAGAGGGAGAGTCAAGGCATTGGGATATCCGACAATTTGTTTGTACGATGAGAGTGCCTTGGACAATGACTTGAAATGCGATTCCAAAGATGATGAAACTTCACTGGTATACAGAAAGTTCATGACAGGATCAGACAGCAATACGTCTTTCCCTAATTCCCCCAATTCCTTGTATTCGTATATTTCAAAGTATGCTTTTCCAGCTCTCCTTTGGCGCAAAGACTTGGAAAGGAGGTTCATCTGTATAGTATACAACTTCAGAAAAAGGTCACTGAAAAGCATGAGCTGCGCATCAAGGGTGAGAAGCGCCTGTGTGTTCTTCTCAGTACGGCGTTGAGACTTCAATGTCACATATGCAACATACAGGGATATTGACGCCACGAGGAATGCGAACCAGTCCCACACGTCAAAACCGATTCTGCTGGCACAGTCCTCTATGAATTGTGAAAAGGCACTTCTTCTGCCAGAAATTATATTTGTTAGTAATAATGTGAATATCATATCCGTTCTTCTTTGAATTCTTCAATAATGGCATCCATAAGTTCTGCAAGCTGCTTTTTAGTGCAGCCGGAAACCTTTCGTATTTCCTTAAATGGAAGCCGTATCAGCTGCCTGGCAGTTTCTGGGCCATACTCAACGAGGGTCTTGATACATTCTTCAGGGAATACATCCTTAAAACTCATCAACTCGACATCTTCGTATATGTCATATCCAGGAGTATACATCATTTCGTAAAGAACATCTATGCTCTTCTTCTCTCTATGCAATCTGTAAGGGGTGAATTTTTCCAATAGTTTCATAGCTCTTCCGTTTATTACCTCCATTGGCAGAGTCAATCAGCAAGTGCAATATTACGAAATTAATTTAAAGAACTCCTTTTAGGGAATAAAGAAATTAAGTTTTCCCTTGGTCTTCTACCCCCTAAAGTCCGCTCCTTTAGGGATATTCAGTAAATGTCCCTACTTACATCTTTCCCGAAAAAAATCGATTTTAACATTTAAGATTAGCTACATATCAAATCTATTTGCAGCCCCCATAAAAAAATAACAGTAAATCTATTAATGACGAACTCAAGAATATAGCACAAGTGGAACATTCAAGACACAGATCATTTGATAACTTCATTGTCAACCTCTTGAGTGCAATCGCTGCATACTGTTTCTAAAAAAAACTATAAACGTTACAAGAATAAAAATCTCACATAAATAAACCATCAATATTGAAAATATACAACGATTAATTTTATATCTTTGCAGAATGATTGGTGTTCTTTTGTCATTCGACAAAAAGCTTAATAGGGAATTAGGTGCAAATCCTAAACAGACCCGCTGCTGTGAGTTCCGCTATAGTCTTCAAATAAAACTCAATCCACTGTCGCCCCAAATGCGATGGGAAGGACATTTGAAGATGGAACAAGTCAGAAGACCTGCCAACATATATTATTTCTAAAACTGACGGGTACAAAGTTTTTGATCTTTTTGCAAAGGGATGTTGTATTAATATCCTATTGGAAAGGAGAGACTTCTACAAGGTTTTAGATACTTGATAAACAGTATAATATGAGTAGTAAAAGGTTAATATTGACGTTTTTATTGCTACATGTAGTGTGCTATTTAAAAGCTCAAACCTCTTTAGATAGCATACAACATTTAGACGAGGTCATTGTGACAGCACAACGATTCAGAGAAGTCATTCCGGCACAAAAACTATCAAAAGAAGAGTTGCAAGCATTGAACAGCTTCTCTGTAGCAGATGCTATCCGCTACTTTTCCGGAGTACAAGTCAAAGATTACGGAGGTATTGGAGGTTTGAAGACTATCAATATCAGAAGTATGGGGACCCACCATGTAGGCATTTTCTACGACGGGATACAATTGGGCAATGCCCAAAACGGACAGATTGACCTCGGAAAATTCTCCTTAGAAAATATGGAAGAAATATCCTTATATAATGGGCAAAAAAGCGAGATACTTCAACCAGCAAAAGATTTCGGCTCCTCTAGTTCCGTCTATTTACGTTC
>CAKVCR010000027.1 GCA_934725835.1 uncultured Odoribacter sp. | reverse complement strand
AGTTAACAATCATTATTCTATGGTAGGCACTCATTTTTTGCAAACCGGTTATTTGTTACTTAACAGGAATGCTCCTTAAATATCATTTTCAATCATTGTTACAATTTTGGCTTTTAATGACTCGCCAGATAAATTTGATACATAGTAATCACAAAAATATTCAACAGTTTCTGCATTTGCATCTGTAAGATAATTATCAACAAGCAGGAACCTATTCGGCACAATCTTATATTCCTGTCCTATGTACATATACTTATCGAATTCTCGAAAATTCTTTCCCGATTTGATTTCAACAACATAGAAGGTTCTATTAAATTCAATTACTAAATCAAACTCATTTTTTAATATTCCTTCTTCTGTTGCCACACGAACATTTCGATATATTTCATATGTTTTATTGTGTTTACCTGCCAATTCCTCTACAATCAACTTTGCATACTCATAAACGGCAATTTCCAGATATTGCCCTGTCATAAACATCTGTGCCTTGGGGGAAAAAATAATCTTACCATTTAATAATTCCGTCTCTGGGGTGTAGTGAAGTACAGATATTACTCCATACATATCCTGGAGAAGGGATATGATTATGTCTTTTTCAGCTTTGCTTTTTCCTGCTAGTGAAATATGAAAGTCTGATTTCTTTAATACATAACTAATTCTAAGTTCGTTGATGATATCTCTAATAATTGCATCATATTTCATCATTCTAATAGCAAGCCCTGAGATAGCAGTTGGAATATGCTCATTAGACATGAACGATTCAATTATCATGTTTTGATTATTACCAACCAGACAAGTTAATTCGGAACTATTATTTGCAGTAACTTCATCTGAAGATACAAGTCTTAATGCATGTGCTTTAATCATATCTATTCCTCCTGTTCTATCGCTGTTTTCACCTTACATATTGAGTATAGTTAAATATGTTTTCTCTCTCATCTCGGTATCGGAAATAAAAGTTTTCAAATCTAAAATTCTTTATAATTTAAATACTTTAACTACCTGACACCCTTCGATGAAGTGTCTTCATTCTAAGTCAATTAAAATTGCCTCGTGTTTCCTATCAGAAAAAAAGTTTTTCGCACAAAAAAGAACAGGATTAAGCCAATAAATGGTTCAATCCTGTTCTTCTGCATCAAATTAGCTATTAATGCCTAATAATATTCAATTCGTCTATACAATATAATTCTTGATAATTTCTTCTATAGCCATCAGCTTCTTTAATTTGTGTTCTCGTGAATCAACTTTAATTTCACCTCTATAAACAATTTCAGATTGCGCATTTGAATCTGCTTTGCATAACGCAATCAGACCACCCCACAGATCACGAACACCGCTATCCAAAAGAATATTACTATCTATGTCTGCTTTCATAATGTGTGAAATAACATTATAGGGTGTGATTTCGACCATATGCGGATTCTTACGATCATATAATTCTGAGGGAAGAACCCATGAGATGAAATCATCATGATGTTCAATAAAAAAAATCATCCGTGCAATAACCGTTGCATCATATCCCAAATCACGGAGTAATTTTCTTGTAATCTCAGCAGATTTTGAAGCATGACCATAAAAAACTAGTCTTCCGCCCTTTTCCTTTGCAACATATGGTTTTCCTATATCATGAAAAAAAGCGGCTATACGCAAATCAACGGAAGCATCGTCACAGAGACTCGCAACTGTATGTAAAGAATGTTGAAACAAATCAAAACAGTGATGCGGATTTCGCTGATTATAATCGACCATCATAGAAACTTGTTCACCTATCAATCCCCTAACTTCTCCCTTGGATTTGTTACTCCAGAAGTTCACAGGTTCTATCAAGGTTTTTTCAAACATCATTTTATCTATCATCGATTATCATCACCTTGTTCTTTTTTATTCTTATTTCTTTGATCACGTATAAGTTCCATTTGACGATACATACGCAACTGGATCTCCTTGTATATTGAATGCTCTTTATCAACAAATCGCAAATTCCCACCGTATCCCAATAGACGGATAACCAGATCCATTTCATCCTTTTTCTGATAATAAATCGTAAGCCTAAACAGATGGGTCTTTGAATCATATATACATTTCTTTTTCCACGGTGAAAACTCAGTCAATATCCTGTCTGCTATATTTCTAGTATCATAGAATTCCAATTCAACAGACATTATATCTTCATTCCTGAAACAGTTATAAGCTTGCTCTGCTTCCTCATAATCAAATGCATTTCCCGTTTCTACTGCATTTTCAATTCTGGAAATATTCATAGTGTATATTTTATCGCTATTACACTCTTGAAAGAAACCTTGAAACCTATTGTTACGCTTGGAAAATTCTATGATAATAGGCTTGAATTCTCCGTACTTCACACGTTTCCTCATTGTATGATATTTAATTTGGATTGTGCTGTGATTATAAATACTGCTAATTATCGTATTTAAAACGTAGGCCTCACGCTCGATATTTTTCCCATTAAAACAAAATCTATCATAATATACAATCTTGTCGATAGGTAATGAAGTCAGCGTCGGATAGTATGTATTTAACAAGTCAGCAATCACCTTTATTTCTTCTTCTGACATAAACTGATTGATTCGTCCATCGCCACAGTTAATAATTGTTTTTAACCATCGAATCTCCATTATTGATAGCGGCACAATATCCTTATACATGTTCAAATCGGGAGCACATTTGTACTTTGGAGCATACACTTTCTCCGTCTTTTGCTTTTTATTATATCCACCTGATGAATTTTTAACGAGATCATATTCTCCTGGAATGATTTTTTCTGTTTCTTTTAAAAAGGCTCCGAACTTTAACAACTCTTTTATCTCTTCCGGTAGAATATCCTCTGTATCTTCACCTATATGTAAATAATAGTTGTTAAATGCATTTTCTATGGCGTCATCTATATCTTTATCCGAATAGACCACGTCATCAGCTCCTGAGCATATCTGGATGAAAACATCTGCCATAATACTATAATATATACTAAATATCTCATTAAATAATAAATCATGTTCTTTTGCTTTTTCTCCATTTTTTAGCAACGGAGCAACCGTTTCCGGAATACTCCAGGCAGAGAATTTAGTTTTTTTACTATCTCTCTCTGCCGGTTCCAATTTATTATCCAGAAGAAGGCCAACAATTTTTTCCACATCAGTTTCTAAGGAAAAACTGTCCGAATCCATCCCATCGCATGAAATTATTCTAGAGTAAAAACTTCTCAACCATGGCCGCATTTCAACGGAATCTGATACATCAACAGAATATGTATATAAGTCTGCACCTATTTCGTTGGTTACTATTCCTGACCTTCGCTCTCTATTAAGACGATTTATAATATAATAATCTGTGTTTTCATCACACAAAAGTTGTAATGAAATATTTTGTGCCACAATAGGCTGAACAGCATTATTTTCCTGGTCCTTTGAAGTAGATACCCCCCACAAATACTTTAGACCTTCTGTAGAATTTTTAATATCTGCCTCTACTGTTTCAAATGACTTATGGTATCCCTTTTGAATCAAAATCTGCTTTACATTAGCATCTTCGAACAGTTCAATTGATTCTATAAATTCGATACGAAGTGATGTATAACTCCGGTGAAAAGGTTCGTAATACATCAAAAACTCTCTGCCCTGCATACTGCTAATCCTTATCTCTAAAGGAAAGCATAGTATCTCTGCTTCTAATCCTGCTGTGCCATGTCTGTATTTGATTTTGCACCACTTTTTTCTTTCTATTGCATACAAAATATCCACAATATTGAAATCATTAAGCGATTGCATAAAATACTCATGTTTGAATCTAAATGGACTAATATCATTATTTGATATGCGTCCCTTCAAAAATATGCCCATTTCGCCAAATATGAAATATTTAGAGAAAAAATCCAATGCAGAGCATAAATGAATTTCAAACTCATCATCAATCTTCGCGCCCTCATCTAAGATTTTACACATATTCAATTCTGGCAAGCTCCAACGTCGATCACCTTTTGGTTTATACTGTTCACAATCTACCAACCCCATAAACAGCATATCATCAAGACGATTATTAGGTGTTTTATTCCTATCATCACCTTCTGAAGCCACCAAAGCTTCCGTATAAAAGCAAATCAGATCCGAGGTTTTTAATCGCTCATTGCTTTCTAATACATCTTCTAGATGTATACGTTGATCATCATCTAGCTCTAAAGATTCTACACCATCACGTAAATCTATCTTATTACTTAGTGCAGCCATTGTATGCAAAAAATATGCTGGATAAAGAAGTGGCTTATATTTACAAAAACGATAAACTTTATGAAAAGGATTCCCTTCCATAGATTGAGAGTCCACACTTGCAAACATAACACTCTTACGTTCATCCCAATCAGACCATTCCATATAATCAGATATAACTCGGTTTAAGCGTTCCCAATCATCTCGAATTGTCTTTTTTGATTGCGACTGGGCAAAATCTTCTTCTCTTTTAAACCCATAACCATAATAGTCTAACAGAGCTCTCTTAAATTTTTCATCAAATTTTCCGGCTGTTATTAGTTCTTTATGTGTAGCCATTTTTTCACCACCTTAAGCACAACAATGTTAGGAGCCTTCGTTGTACCCCTAACGTCGTATATCTTTTAAATTTTTTCTTTAACAATGGTAATTAATCTCTTGAGACCTTCCTCTTGAATTAGTATTCTACGTACATTTTCAAGCTGTTCTAATGTGATTCTATGATTCTTATTACCATGAGCAGAAGGATTCCTAATATCTTTAATGGCTTTAATAAAATCAGCATGTGCATGCCAATCCGCCTTTTTCCCAGGAGTATTTGTAGCCAAATCAACTATATGTTGTTCTGATTCATCATCATTAACTATCGGAAAAACAAATGAACCGATTGTTAGTTTCTGTTTCTGATATTGAGTGAGTTTCTTTATATCTCCCCACATATACTTACAACGTCTCCCATTCTTTCTGTAACTTAAATCAGACTCCACCGAAGACAATGAATCGCTATATGCAAGCACATGATACTCTTTCAATAAGCTTTCAATCAGTTTACAATACATAATAGTAACTGGACTATAATCAATCTGCGATGCTTTTTCCCCTATAGATCCTTCCGTAAATAGACAATCTAGCTGATATGCAAACTGTAGTGAATCAAAAAAGCATTGTGATATTCCATAATCACTAATAAATTCATCAAGAGCTTCCTTACTATCAAATCCCAAAACGCTCCAGCACTCTATCATTTTCTCTTCGTTTTCTTTAAAAGATGATTCAATGCTTTCTTCCATGTCTGCAACATAGAAATCCATAGCACCAGAAATTTGAGCATCTGATATATCACTATTTCCCTGTTCACCTTCTATTTGAGGAATATAATCCACTAGACGTGGCAAACCTTGAATCCCACTCAAACGTGCTGTTGAATCACCTTGCGAAGTCAAAATACCATTAAGTGTGTTTGTAATACTCTGGACATTTACTTGAACTATATTCTGAGTTCCAATACTTGTCCCGGAATTTTCTTCAATAAATGTACTACCCTGACCAATATGATATTCTTTCCCTTTTCCATACAATTCTTTTATTTCAGCTTTAAGTTCATCTTTATTTTGACAAGCATTTATAATCTTTCCTATATCATGTTCATCAACTTTGGGTTGTGCATTAACAATAGCCATGACTTCTTCAAGCCATGATATTTTTTCTTCTAAAAGACTTCCATCTACATCCGAATCTTCTTGAATAAAAATGTTATTTAATCGTAGATTCTGCACTGTTCCACAAAAGGCACTATAATAAAATGGCGTAGAAAAAGCATATCCTTGTTCCTCGTTTCCACTTATAATTCCTCGAACACATGCTATTTCTAATCGATCACGAATACCAGTATCGCCCTCTATTAACTGATATCCCATTTTGTCCAAATACTTTTTGAAATCAAAAACCTCTTTTGTTGGATTCTCCATAAACCATTTTGCCATAAACCACAAGTATTGTTTATCTGTATTCTCTTCCAAACCTTTGGTAACGGCATCGTAGATTTGAGCTATTCTAGCTTTATGTTCCTCATCTAAAGAATGGGAAAGGGCATAATTTTGGAGATCCATTAGATTCTGAGTAGCTACCGAAATATCATATGAATAAATATATGTTCTACCAAATTTCCCCATCAAACATAATCTTTTTATCTCCTCAAGGACAGTGTTGCATATTTCTTTAGCATATAATGGTACACGATCGCTATAAATATTTATCGTATCTATTGCTTCAGGTGAATACTTTAAACCTGGTCGCTGTACTGCAGAATCTTCGACTAACATCTTAAAAAACTCGTCCGTCTCTCCTTCTTTCACAGGCTTAATATGTCCAATACGTACTCCGGTTGCTGCGCCAAAAATCTTCTTTCTCCAGACCGATGTACTTTTTGCCAAAACCATTTGTCTGAGAAGTTCATCTGAACCGCAAAATACAAATTTGATATTAGATATTGCCCTTTCATTTATACAATTACATACCTCAATAAATTCAGTTGGTTCTTTATCCTCGACAAATTGCCATTTTTCTACAACCTGTTGAAATTCATCAAAAAGCAACCACACTTCATAACCAGCCTCTTGTAAAACGTAATCCACATCATAATAACGATCCACTATTGAGCGTTGTTTATCAACAAGTATTGAAATGACTTCTGATAATACATTACAATTGTCTTGAAGTACTTCTTCTGGAAAACTTGCTCTTCTTTGCTTAGGATTTCTTATACTTTTAGAGCGCAATCCATCTACAAACGTATCAACTAGTAGGTATTCTGTAATGGCACTATTATTATCATAAAGAAGAGGTGATTTATCATTTATATTTTTCACATAATCATTTTCTTTTCCGTCCCCTTCTTCACCTCCCATAAGAATAGAAATAACATTTCCTTTTTCTCTTGCATAAGAATGTCTAATCCAATTTACTAAAGAAGATTTTCCAATACGTGAAGGTCCAAAAATAACTGCTTTACCTGTGCTTATGGCATATTTAATATCTTCTTTTTCATCATTTCTTCCGTATAATTTATGATCCTCTTCATTATCTCCCACTGCTAGCCTTACATAATATCCATTACGAACTGGTTCTGGCATTTCGTTTAGATGATTTGGATTATCTACTATTAAGTGTTCGTTCTGAGCGCAAACTAATCTGCCGTTCACATGAATAAGTACTTTAACATCTAACAATTCACCTTCATTTAACGTTTCAACAACTTTATCAATATTTACTCTACAGCCTGTTAACCACGTTGGTCTCAGTTCTTTAATTCCCGAAACCTCAACCATTATTGGCGTATATTTTGCTCCGTTTTGTGTACTTAAATAAACCTCTATCTCAGCATCTTCGTAAACATTAATAGAAGTACAACCAATATTTTTTATGCATAGATATACATATCCGTCATCGATGACCCTATGACCTTTTTCAAACGCATTTTCTATTACCACTTGTAATCGAACTGAATTTTCGATTTGATGTTTCTTCTTTTCTACTGCCCTTACAATAGCAACAGAATATATCGATTGCCCAATGTAGCCAATTAGCTTTAACTGCTCATATAAATCCTCCGATGGATATTCTTCAGCAGACGATATTCCTGGTACATATTCTTTAATACTGTCACACAAACTTCTTATTTCATCGGCTCCATCACTGTCCCCTGACGACATAACAATATCGGCTATTGTTGTTTCTTCATCAATCCAGTGATTTAATGATAAATCCCTGTAAAAACTCAAAAAGGATTCATATAAAGGTTGTTTTTGTAATCCACTTAATTCGCCATTATAAAAAAGATCTTTTATTACCCTTAATTTAGTATCTACAGAAACAAACGAATCTTTTGATGCGATTAATAATCCAACATCTAGGGCTATTTTTTTCTTCTTTTCATCGAGATATTTGTCAGAAATCTGTAATAATCGCAAACCTGAAATAATTTTTTCCCTAACATCTGCCTCTGGATCATTATACTCACGTTCTAACTCATAGAATATTTCATCTTCTTCGATATTAATTGTTTCCAAACCGAACAAATCACATAATTCCTCCACAAAGGACAACTTGCCTTTTTTACTCTGTCCTGCGCCTATATATGTAATAGATTTTGCGGGTCTGAACTTGTCACCTTTATCATCATATGAGAAACGAATCAGGTTATCATTTTCTTTCTCCCACTCAGTCGGTATCCCAGCAAATACCCCATTCATAGAAACTATTAGTCTGAGATTCGCAATATCTTCATTAAGTGCATATTCCATACCCAATATGTGATAATACTGAGCTTTTGCAGATTCGTACCCTAATGATTCCAAGTATTCTGCCAGCACTTTATATCGTTTAGTACTAAACTTCAACTGCCCACGTACAAGCGAAGCTCGTATATAATCAAATATCTTAAACGCTAACTGCCTTGCACCTAATATTGAAATATATAGCTCCTCTTTTTGTTTATACATTTCATCATCTAAAGCAATGATATTTCTAACACAAGCTGTCGAAGTATTATCCATATACTTTTTAACGATCTGTATATCTGTGTCAGCATCTCCATCATTGATAATAATTTCAAGCATTTTTGAAAATGATTTCGACAAATTTTTTGTCAAAGTATATACCCTATCAACTTTAGCATTGCTTAATTCATAATAAAAATTATTAAATAAACCCAAATTAATATCGCGGAAATCAAGGAAAGAGGATAAAACACCAACTAAATTCTTCGTGGTATCGTTCAGCGACGATTCAGATTCATGTTCCTTGCTGCAAATCAGATCGAAATTTTCTGTCAATAGACAATACAAAATCTTTTTTTGGGTAGACTGAGAAACGCTGGTATCCTGAGCCAGTTCGCAAAGTGCACTTTTAAAACGATCATATCCAAGACGCATTGCCATCTCGCGATGATGATACTTATTCATTATAGCTAATATATCTTCATCACTCTGTAACAGCGTGTTTTCCCAACATGCAATAACCAATAATCTAAAATATCTCCACAGCTTATAAAAATATTCATAAGTCGAATTATAAAACAACTGTGAAACATAACATTTTTTTAAAAATGCCATATATTCAAACTCAACACCCTGCGTCATTAATGCATCAAAACCATATTTACATGTTTCATATAAATGCTCATTACCAAATATTCCATATACAACAGAATAAATCCTTAACTTATGCGCATTATCCAAGCAAACACTGTCAAATTTATGCAATGCAGCTTGTGACGGATATTCCTTTATAATGTCAGCCAAATCTCTTTTGAATCTATTTATGTCCGCTTCCGTCTTAAACAGTTTTTCGTTATTTTCTGTAAGTTCATCATTGCTTAAATACAACATTTTCACGGCATTTAACAATTCACCTTCTTGAAATGTTAAATTCTTCCATATTCCACTATTTTCTAATAACGCCACCGCTTCGATTTGGTTCTTGTTCTCAATAAAGTACTTGCATATTTTATTTAATAAAAACACTTTGTTAACTGAATAAGACGAAAATTCCACAAGTTCACTACCGCTCAAATCCTTCTTAAGCAAAGTTAAAAGATTAAAATATAGCGGATCACTGGTTTCACGCAGTTTATCAGCGCAATAATCAATAAAGAAGGCAATCTTTGTAGTCATTGTACACCAAGGATTATCATAAACAGTTTTGTCGACAAAATTATTTTTTGATAAAGCCTCATAAAGTTGTTCGCATAGAACATCGTCGTCATTTTCGACAACATAAGTAGCCGTATAATATATTAGGTTATCCGGCCACTTTGATAATTCTTCAGATTTTAAAATGTCAATTATAATCTTTCGTGATTCCCCCAAATTAGGCGCATGAAATTTATTTCTTACAATAATTGCAGAAACACATAATAACCATTTATTTGATTCAATATCTCTATGACTATACAAATGCGCAATAAACCTCTTCCACACTGATACATCATTAGGTTCCTTCAATATCTCATCAATAAAGAATGAAAAACTATCTCTTCGTGGTGAATACTCAGAAAAATTAGGTACAATTATCAAAGAACTCCATTCCAGGAAATCCACAAAATCATCATACGGAAGTGAATTAAATGCTTTTATTATCACATCGTAATGATCATGCAATTTCGATATATGTCTTCCAAAATTGCTTCTGTATTGCGAATATAATCTAGTGTATCCTGTTTCAGCGTGATCATGATATAAAGCATATAAGTACGCGCTCTTTAACAATTCCCCATTCTTTGCATATAGAATTATTAACGCAATAATTTGTGAAAAACGATTTGGCAAAAGATTCTTTTCAAATGATATAATTGCATCACTAATGGTAAATTCTTCTGTAAAGATTAGAAATGCTTCTTCACTAATTCCATATTCATTAAAGTTATTAAATACGGTTTGTGATATAACATCTCTTTTTTCTTCGTTTGTAAGTGTTTCTATGTTATTTACAAATCGAATAACCTTATCAAATTTCTTCATTCTAAGCAGTGCTTCTACATACTTTAATGCAAAATGGTTCGCAACCTGGATATCATTCTCTTTTGCAAACTCATAAATAAAAACGAATGTATAATCTACTTTTTTTGAATAAACATCGTTTAAATAGCCCTCGATTTCAGAGTAACTGGCATTGCTATACCAATCATGTATCTGCCCATACCAATCATTATATTTTTTTTGCAATAAACGGTATTTTTCAGTATTACCTTCAAATAACTGAAATAGTTTTAAATATTCATTTTCATTAGTAATATTGATTTCGCCTATCTCTTTAATTTTTTCTATCAAAAACAGATCCGCAATATTTCGCCAATTACGAATATCTCTCACTGATTGAAGATCCAGTTTATCCTCATCTTTTGATATATTATCAATAACATTTGACTCAATATATGAAGCTAAAGCAAACCATGCATCGTCCATGTTAATCTTTTCTATCACATAATGAAATGAATTGATTAACATTTCTATTTTTTCTTTTTGGGTATATTCCTGAGTAATATGTAATCTAATAATTTCATCAATTACAGATTGGTTACTATTCACAAGAACTTGCGCGAGCATATTTATTACGACATCTGTCAAATTAATCTGATTTCTACACTGATGCCAAATATATGCGCACATTTTTTCTATAATTCTTAAGCTTATGCCTTTCTCAAATAAATCTGCATATTGTTTTTTATTCCATATTTCGTAATTGGTCAGAAAATCCGAAATTGTCATTATAGAATCATCGCCATCTTTGCAAATAATAGATATAACCTCTGGAAGTCTATCTTGATAGTTCAAATCAAAATATACAGAAAGAATATTTGTACACGTATTCTTACTTAGTGGTTCCTCTGTTTTTCCAATAATAACACTAAGGCTTTTCTCTAGCATCGAAATCATATTCAAAAAATTGACTCGTTGAGACATAGTGCTTGTTCGCGTATTTTTTATAAAAGCACAAAATTCTCCTATTGTCTTTTCTAGTTTCTTTTGTGAAATAGGTGCACACAATCTAATCATATAAAGAGGAAAAAACAAAGAATCCATACATGCTTCAAAACGTGAAGCAACCGAAACAAAACTATTGTTCACTTTAGTGTCTGCACATGCGTTATTTATTAGTTTTGTAATCAGTCCAACATCTTCTGGGATACTTACATCCACTACAGATGATTTCTCGCAATTCACTAAAATTGTATTCTTATATCCGGAAGTTTTTTTCCATTTGTATATAAAATCTTTCCCAGTTCTACTAAAAAAGAGTTCCCTTTGAAACAAATTTAATACAGATTCATTGGAATCTATATCCAACAAATTTAAAGCAGAACAAATGGCCTTTTCAATATATTCCTCTGGGATATTGTCTAGGGACAAGCCTGAAACCTGTATATTCTGCAAAAATTCGTAGTATTTTTTTTCGTTATATAATTCATCCAGCAATGCACAATCTATAATTTCTTCATTGCCTATTTCAATTTCTGAAATTGAACCATCTTCTAAATCAGCAGATTCTACAACTTCTTTTTGAGCAAAATTCCCCTTACTTTCTTTCTTAATAATTACAGTTGGATATTTTTTCCCATTCTTTTCAATATTTTTTAAAACGGCAAAAAAATCACCAAAATATTTCGCAATAAATGACTCAATACTTTCGGCATAATTCTTATAATTGCTTATTCCATTGTTTCTTAATAGCGCAGGAAAAGCCGAACCCAACAAAAATCCATCCTGGTCGCACACTTCAAGTATTTGCTTTGATACAGATTTTATATCTTCATCTGTCAATTCTTTCTTGTCAAATATATTCTCGTCCCGCAACTGCATTGTTGATATCCATTCTTTTTTTGCAACTATTCCCGGATACAACTTGCCCTCATATTCAAAATTCTTCACAAAAACAAATTCCTCAGAAAAATTTGCAACAATAAACAACTCTATACTTTCTGAGTATTCTCTAAAATCGCTTATTCCTACCCTATTTAAAATATACGGAATTGTGGCTGCCGCTATAAATTGGTCATTCCCCATAGTTTCAGTAATGGCCACCGCCAAATCACACCTCTGTAAGGCTGACAGTTCATTTGCCACGCCACTCGGTCTACTTTCAATCGCTTTAATATTAATTGCTTTTTCTCTACCATCAGCTTGAACTATCACGTCGAAATCTACCCACAGCCCTTTTCTAACATATAAGCCTTTTGTAACTCCATTTGTATTGTAATAATATTTTTTATTGCCCGCTTTGATAGTTCCATATATCCCTAAATTGTTTTTTACAACCGAAAAAACCGTACCTTTCATTGGCTCACCTCCAAATTATTTTTTCAGCCATCTAATAAAGTCATTATCACTAGGTATCTCGCTTATGTTCTTTTTGACTGTTTTTTTTGAATGAGTGTTCATTTCCAATATATTTTTTTCACTTGCAACAGAGCTAACTATTTCAAATTTGTCACAACTCTGTGTGATAATACTATCTTCATCATCAACTATCATTCTAACATCTATTAACGATCGGTTATCATTAACGGCAGTGTTATAAACAGCAAATATAATATTTTCGATTGCTGTCCTTGTATCTCTATTAATTGGATGGACAATATCTTGGAATCCAGATGTTTTTTTTGATTTACTTGGCATAGCAAGAAATAGCTCATCATTATTTTGTAAAACTTTTATATCATGGACAACCAACATATCATCAAATGTAAGATTTGCAACCGCTCTTAATTTAGTCCCTGTATCAAACAATAATTTCAATTGTACGGCAGTAATTATCATAATTAACACCTCTCTCGTATCACTAATAATAGTGGAATTATCACTTCTCGTCCTTTTCCAGTTCGTATGACATGATATCTCCCACATCAACCTCAAGAACTTCACATATTTTACCTATCACCTGCATAGTAACTTCCTGATCCTTACGCAATCGAGTCATTGTATTTGGTGATATATTTGTTTTTCTTCGAAGTTCCGCTGCACTCATTTTTCTATCAATCAATAATTTCCATAATTTGTTATATGACACAACCATATTTTCTCTCCCACATTGAATGATTATTGCAAATTGGCATAACAACGTGCACAAAATAATACACCCTTCTATTGCAACTCATCCTTTAATATTAACTATACTATTCCATAATTATCATATCATTCGTTTTAATTATAATCAATTGTTTTTCACATCTTGTTGCGATTTTTTCTTATCCAGATGTGTATTTATCTTAATTCGTAAAAGTAATGTGAATTTTAACCGAATTTTAATATTTTTAAATTTTTAATCGTAAAGAGTATTTTTAAATGGGTAATGTGAAATTTTAAATATACTAAATTCATATGAGTATATGTCGATTGATTATCTACATCTTTCTAGCTACCTGCATCTGCCCAATCAACAGTGTCTTAATCTTCTCGTCCTTAATCCCCTGTAAAATTGCTGCTGCTGTAATAACATAAGGATCCTCTTCTGTTTCAAATCCAAGCAAATAATCCGGCTTAGTAGCAAGATGTCTTGCAAGCTCCGCAATTACACTTCCCTTAATATCGACCTTGTCATTTTCATAAGCTGATATAGTACTCTTTGGAACACACATAATTTCTGCAAGCTGCTCTTGTGTGTAACCAACTCTGATTCTCTGTGCCTTAATTCTCTGTCCTAATGTTTCTTCTGCTAATTTAATATTGTTCATTTTCTCCTCTTTCCAGCTGATAACCAGAAAAAGAATTTGTACATAAAAAATGGACGCACGAAAAGTCCTCAGTCTTAAACTGATTATCTTTTTCATGCGTCCGCGGTGGGTCAGGTTTTAGAATGCATCAGTCATTCCGTACTGCAACCAGCCCCCATATCATGAAGCCCTAATTTAATTGTCTTTGTTATGTGATTGCTCACATCCGATGAAAACCAATTATAAGTAGCATCTGCCTTTTGCATCTGCCTGAGCTATTATTTGCCCTTCCGTATATTTCTTAAGCATGACAACTCTTGTGCATTTATTTGTGTGACAGCGAATTGTCATTCCAGCGAGAACCGGTGTCGTTTTGTCACCGGTAAGTGCATAAGACATTTTCATAGTCTTTCTGCATTTCCTACAATAAAATTCAATCTCCTGCATTTAGGTTCCTGTACCTTCTTTCCAAATGTAATTAATCCTTGGAACTTGAAAAGGAAAAGGGAAGTCACCTTCACAAGTTACTACGGAACGTTGATTAGTCTATCCGTAAAGTGAGCCTACTATATTGCCACTGGGTATGGACTGCTCACTAAAACCCTCATTATTTAGTTTCCGTTGCGCCGGAGAGGCAAAACTCATCTTCCCCAACGCATATAAACAATTACCGCCATGTTCATTTCCTCCTTTGTATCCTGATGCAGCCGTTTTCCATTTACACTGAGGCAAGTGCCGTCTGCAGTAATCCTCACTAACAATCTGTTCTGTTCCAGCGTATCGATTTCTCCGCCGCCCGACACATGCATATATTAAATCCATTTATCTTGAATTTCAACGGTATCTTCCTTCCTCTTTTCAATTATTTTGGATTTTTCTATTGCATTTTCCATCCATCTTTATTATAGTAGGTTTACGAGATGACACCTGATTCCAATATTATCGGAATCATAACTGCTCATTGCAAAATCAAATTAGAAACGAGGATAAAAATCATGAGTAGAGTCGGAAACATCATCGCTATGAAACGAAAAGAGCAAAAATTCTCACAAGGAAAAATGTGTGAGGAGCTTACTGCAATGGGTTATCCAATTAAGGTAAGTGCTTATAGTTCCTGGGAAACCGGAATCAGCTTTCCTAATGCTGAACAGTTCTTGGCAGTATGTAAGATATTAAAAATCACTAATATCTATAATGAGTTCATTGGTGGTTATAATGCCGAGGATCCTCTGGCAGAACTCAATGAAGAAGGAAAAAAGAAAGCTTTAGATTATATTCATCTTCTTATCGTATCCGGTGAATATAAAAACGCAGCTCCAGTTGCAATCTCTACCTTTAGAGAACTGAAGCTTTTTGATATGCCTGTATCTGCAGGTCCTGGTACCTTCCTTGACAGTGAAGATTATGAATTAATCAAAGTAGGCAATGAAGTACCTGAAAAAACAACCTTTGGAGTAAAGATTTCCGGAAATAGTATGGAGCCAAGATATCTAAATCAGCAAATAGTCTGGATCCAGCAGACTGAAGAACTTGTTGATGGAGAAATTGGAATATTCTTGTTAAACGGCAATGCTTATTGTAAGAAGCTACAGAACAACAGTAAGGGATTAGCTCTTATCTCCCTTAATCCAGAATATGCTCCTATGAAAATTTCTGAGAATGATCAGTTTCATATTTTTGGCCGAGTATTGAATTGAGTCCGTTTTTATGGACAGCCAATCCACTATACTACAGGCATACGATGACGCAATTTTTCAATTTTTGACATTATAAATGGAAAGAAGGTGTAACCTATGGCTGTAGAAAACAGTGTTAAGAACTTGCGCAAAGAACGCAAAGAAACTCAGAAGGATCTTGCTCTCGCCATTGGTGTAGATGCAAAAACTATTAGAAACATTGAATTGACCGGAACCTGCTCTCTTGAGGTTGCTCTCAGATTATCCAAATATTACGAAATGTCCGTAAACAAAATTTTTAAGGTTGCAGATTAACCATGTAAGGATGTGATATGGATGAATTACCAAATAATAGCTGTAGACTTTGACGGTACACTCTGCTTCAGCAAATGGCCTGAACTTGGTGAACCCAACCGTCCTTTAATTGAATATCTGAAAGTATGGCAAAATCAGGGTAACAAGCTCATTCTATGGACCTGTCGTGCCGGAGAAGCTCTTGATAAAGCAATCTCCTGGTGCCAGGATCAGCAGCTTGAATTCGATGCCGTAAATGATAACCTTCCAGAAGTTATTGAAATGTATGGCAATAATTCCAGAAAGATTACTTGCGATTACTACATCGATGATAAGGCAATGCTGCCATGTATGATTCAGGCGTAGCCCAATGGGTTACGCTTGTTTCTATTTTTAAATTTAACAAGTCAAAAAAATCACAAATGCTGTATCAGGTAAATAACTCGCAAATGGCATAGCCTGTCCAAAGTTGAGATAATGTAAAAAGTTTAAAACGTTTTACACTTTTTCAACCCAAGGAGGATTTTACCATGCCTGATGT
>CAKVCR010000026.1 GCA_934725835.1 uncultured Odoribacter sp. | reverse complement strand
GTCCTAAGGAGATAAATCACATCCTGGAAATAGGGTGCGGGACAGGATTGTTGTCCGAGCAACTCAAATCGATGTGGAGTCACAGTGAATTGTGGTTGAATGATTTGGTCGATGATATGTGCACAAAAGCTGCAAATCGATGTGGTATTGAGGCGCAATATTGTTTGCCCGGTGATATAGAGAATGTACAACTTGAGGAGATGTATTCGTTGATAGTATCTACTTCTACATTTCAGTGGTTTGAGCATCCGTCGGAAACATTCAGGCACTTGGCTGAGCACATCGTTCCAGGCGGTTGGTTCGTGTTCAGTAGTTTTGGTGAAGACAATTGTCGGGAGCTGAAGGCAATTACAGGCAACGGCTTGACTTACCGTTCCTTGGCTGAAATGCAGGAACTACTGTCTTGCTATTTTGAAGTGTTGCATACAGAGGAAGAAATGTATACGTTGAATTTTGATCACCCCTTAAATATCTTGCAGCATATCAAAAAGACGGGGGTTAATGCAATGTCTTCCCATAAGACCTGGACGCGTGGGCGGTTGGATGCTTTTGTCCAAGAATACGCATTACGCTTTCTAAAAGACGGACATTATCCCTTGACCTATCATCCGCAATATTTCATTTGTCGCAAATTATAATTTGTTGCAGGTAATATCAAAAGCCCGGTCTTTGAGGAAAACCGGGCGAAATTTTTATTGTTTTTTAAATAGTCTGAGTAACTCTCCAATCCATAATACAACGGATGTGGAACCGATAATCGCAGCCCATTCTGCCAAAGAAAGTGACTCTGTCCGGAAAATATCTCCACCCAGTTGAACAATCAGGTATTGTCCGATAGGGATAATCAGCATGACAATCAAAAATCCTGTACAATCTTTCAGACCCTTGAATGCAGAACCGTGAGCCAGGAAAGCCTTTGCATTGAACATGTTCCAGAATTGAAGCATCACAAATGTTGTAAAGAATATAGATAATTCGTGTCGGGTAATCACACCTTCTGTATGTGTATACCAAAACATCATTCCAAGCAACAAGACTGCAAAACTGATACCGATACCAAGGATATAACGCTTCATGGTTGGGGTAATGATAAATTCGTTGGTTTTGCGAGGAGCTTCGTCCATAACCTTTTCGTTTGGAGGGAGAGAGGCCAGTGCTCCGGCTGCAAAGGTATCAATAATCATATTGACCCAAAGCATCTGGGTCACAGTCAACGGCAGTTCATGTCCCAGCATCGAACCTATCAAGACAATCAAAAGAGCTGATAAATTAATTGTCAGTTGGAATAAAATAAACCGTTGAATATTGTGATAAAGCGAACGTCCCCACATTACGGCAGTAGCAATGCTATTGAATGAATCGTCCAACAGAGTGATATCGCTGGCTTCTTTGGCCACAGAAGTTCCGGATCCCATAGACAATCCTACATCTGCATGGTTCAAGGCTGGAGCATCGTTGGTCCCGTCGCCGGTAACTGCTACGACAGCGCCCGATTTCTTCAGTAATTCCACTAAACGCTGTTTGTCCGTAGGTCGTGCGCGACACATGATTTTTAGTTTCAAGACCCGTTTGGCAGCCTCTTCGTCAGACAAATTCTCGAAATCAACTCCGGTAATAATCTGTTCATCGGTATCATCTTTTTGCCAGATACCGATTTGTCTGCCGATTTCGCGGGCGGTGGCAGGCGTATCACCTGTGACAATTTTAACGCTGACACCGGCTCGCAGACATTTGTCAACAGCAGCCGGGACATCCGGACGCACGGGGTCGGAAATTGCTGCAATTCCCAAGAATGTCAACCCCTCTGAAGCAATAGCTTCTATTTTGTCCAAAGAGTCTGATTCTAATATTTTATATGCGAAACCTAAAGTTCGCATGGCTTGGTTCTGATAATCCAGAAGTTGGCTGTCAACCGTTTGCTTATATGAAGAGGCTGATTCATAACCGTCTGGCGTGCGAATCCGACTGCATTTGCTGAAAACAATTTCCGGAGCACCTTTGACATATAGAATAGCTTTATTCTCCAGCGACGAACGTACGATTGTAGCCATGTATTTCCGTTCGGTAGAAAAGGTGAGCTGTTCCAATACTTCCGTTTTCTCTCGGTAATCCATATAATTCACACCCTGGCTATGTAGCCACAGCAAAAGTGCGGCTTCTGTCGGATTTCCCAAAGTACGAACTCGGTCTTCCTGACTATAGTCAAGATAGGCAGTAGAATTGATAGATATACCTTCCTGTATCAAGGTACTGATTTCATTGTTACGCAAAGTCTGCTCGGGTAGACCATAAAAATTAGTCTGGTATACCTGCATCTGGTTCTGTGTTAGCGTACCGGTTTTATCGTTACAGATAACGGTGGTTGCCCCCATGGTTTCGCAGGCATGCATTTTGCGAACCAGATTATTTGTTTTCAACATCTTGCGCATACTCAATGCCAAACTCAACGTCACACTCATGGGTAGCCCTTCAGGCACGGATACGACAATCAATGTCACGGCAACCATAAAGTATTGCAAAATGCGACCTGCAGTATCCAGTGTCAGAATATTGTCTGCAGTGAAAACACCGGCCATAATGTCTTTAACCAACAATCCGATGAATACAACGCCTGCAATGATGAAGCCGACAATACTGATGAATTTGGCTAAACCGTCCAGCTGTTTGCTGAGCGGTGTTTTGTCGTGAGTGATTTCTGTCGATTTCTCGGCGACTTTCCCGAATTCAGTGGCATCACCCACCTTATCGATTCTGAAAATACAATGTCCGTTGACAATGGTTGTGCCGCGTAGGATGCGATTAGAAGGATAAGTCGCTTCCGAATCAAACTCTTCCGGACGAGTGGTCTTGTCTATTACAGGTTCGCCTGTCAAGGTCGATTCATTCACTTGCAATGATATCGCTTCCAACAGCTCGCCATCGGCAGGAATCTCTTCTCCTGTTTCCAACACGGCAATATCACCGACAACCAGGTCTTTTTTAGCTACTTCATGAATATTTCCGTCACGGACTACTTTGACTAAAATATCGTCGTTTACCTGATTCAGCAACTCAAACTTCTTGTTTGCATCTACTTCGAACCAGAAACCGACTCCGGTTGCCAAAAAAATGGCTGCAAATATACCGATGGTCTCTGCATATTCATTATGAATGATGGCAATCACCAGCGATAGTGCTGCAGCTATAAGTAAGATTTGGATGATTGGATCTTTGAATTTTTCGAGAAATAGTTTCCAAAGAGGAGTGTGTGGAGGGGGTGTCAATATGTTTTCGCCATGCTTTTCACGACTTTCTTTCACCTCTGACTCGCTTAAACCGGAATAATGTCTTGTTTCCATTTGCTTTATATTGTCACATTTTTTACATCACCAAAATTAGTACTTTCTTTTTAATTCATTGACTATACGACAAAAAATAAAATAACGGGTACAAAGAACATTGCACCCGTTACAGTCTAATATTAAAAACTAATTGATTAGTATACTTTTGGTGTCGTTTCACCACGCAATACCATCAAGCCGTTCATTGCCAAAGCACGCATTTCATCTTCGCCCGGATATACCTTCACCGGAGCGATGAATTCAACCATTTCGCGGATATAGTTAGTGATAGGTTTACCATAAGCAATACCACCGGTTAATAGAATAGCATCCACTTTACCTTTCATTACAGCTGCCATAGCACCGATTTCTTTGGCAATCTGATAGCACATAGCATTCTGTACCATTGCATAATCTGAATTCGGGTCGGCAATAGCCTTATTTTCCACTTCAAGCATGTCGTTTGTGCCCAAGTAAGCAACCACACCACCTTCGCCTTTCAGCATTTTCTTCACTTCAGCTTTTGATTTGCCGCTGTAGCAAAGTTCTACCAATGCACCTGTAGGCAGACCGCCGGAACGTTCCGGAGAGAAAGGACCGTCACCGTCCAAAGCGTTGTTTACATCGATAACACGTCCGTGACAATGTGCACCAACAGAAACACCACCACCCATGTGTGCAACAATCAGGTTCAGCTCTTCGTAGCTTTTCCCTACCTCTTTAGCATAGGTACGAGCAATGATTTTCTGATTCAATGCGTGGAAAATAGAAGCACGTTTCAATGCCGGGTGACCTGAAAGGCGGGCAATCGGTTCCAATTCGTCTACCACTACCGGGTCGGTAATATATGCTTTAGCGCCGTTGTTGATTTCGCGGGCAATATCCTGGGCTATCAAACCGCCTAAGTTGGAAGCGTGTTCGCCCATTACAGGATGTTCCAAGTCGCGAATCAATGCTTCGTTCACTTCGTAAATACCGGATTCAATCGGTTTTACCAGACCACCCCTGCCAACGATTGCGGACAGAGAATGAATGTCGATACCTTCTGCTTTCAAAACAGATACAATGATATCTTTACGGAATTGGAACTGAGATGCTACCGTCTGGAATGGGCTCAATTCTTCTGCAGAGTGACGTAATGTTTTGCTGAAAACTTCTTTTTCATCCTCAAAAACAGCGATTTTGGTAGAAGTTGAACCGGGATTGATTGTTAAAATTTTAAATGCCATAATTTATGTGTTTTGATTGTATACAATTTAGACTACAAAAGTTGCAAATTGAAATCAAAACTCAAAGGAAAATAGCAAATTTATATCGATTTTACGATATTCTTTTTTAAATCCTTAGCAATTTGACGTAAATATACCTTCGGATGAGAGATGGATTCCTGTAAATCGGGGGCGTAATCGGCTAATGTAAAGACTTCCGTAAAATCGGGGAGAGGCTGCTCTGCCAATCCTGATATTGCATATATAGGTTTGGAATACCTTTTACAAAGAGTAGCAATTCGTCCCGGTAGTTTTCCGTAGAGGCTCTGGCTATCGAGCTTGCCTTCGCCGGTGATAACGCAAAATGCTCTCGGTAGCAGATGGTAGAAGTTGGAAATCAACAAGCAATAGTCAGCTCCGGATATTAGAGATGCATTCAGTAGCGTCCGGAATGCTGCAGCAACTCCACCGGCAGCTCCTGTACCATCGATACGTTGCGGATTGATTCCTGTTTTGGCTTGTATCAGTCCGGCATATTGTGTCATTTTTTCTTCCAACAATGTCACTTGCGGCGGATTCGCACCTTTCTGAGGAGCAAAGATATGGGCAGCACCCTCAGGTCCGTACAATGTGTTGTTCACATCGCATAAAACCAGCAATTCCGTATCTGCAAACCGTTCCTTCAGTGATTGGGTGTCAATATCCGCTAATTCTATAAGAGGATTGCGGTATTGGCTGCCTGTCCTTGTAATTTTTGCACCCATGGCTTCGAGTGCTCCGATACCTCCGTCAACACTGGCACTTCCGCCCAGACCTAAAATAATTGACTTATAACCTTTCTCAACCAGATGCAATAGCACAATGCCCAATCCTCGGGTATTCGCATTTAAAACATCATATTCTTCCGGTTTTAAGAATTTCAATCCGCATATGTCTGACAAGTCGACAATAGCGGTATCTCCTTTACTGTAGTATGTGATTTCATGAGGTCTGTTCAAGGCATCTTCTGCCACAAATGTATGGGGAACGGCATGTAAGTAAAACGAAATGACAGCCGCAGTTCCGTCTCCGCCATCAAACATGGGGAGTTGTATAGTGTGAAAAGGGGAGGTTTGAAAAGTTTTTGACAAAATACGGCAAAAATCCACTGCCGACAACGATCCTTTGAAGGCATTGGGAGCTAATATAATATATTGAACACTAGCGAGCATTGACAAGTAGTTTTTCATTATCCATGCTTTGCATTTCAAATAAATCGCGTTCCGGCCATTCCTTGACAGTCGCCATTGCCTGAGTGACAGCACCGTTGATATAATTGGGGAAACGTGAGCCTTTCCAACTGCTTGTATTAGTCAGGAATACCCATGAATAGCCATCTTTTTGCCGTTTCATCAAAGCACTGGTCCCGGCCAAAGTTCCAGTACGCATCCAATCGCCACCCTTGGTCGTTTCAATCCACCCGATAGGCAGACTGTGGCCAATCCTAGTAGTCATATACTCAATGGATTCCGGTGTCAGAATATCAGGAATAGATGAATTATTATCAATGGTTGCCAAAAAGCGAAGTAATTCTGAAGGTGAGGCAACCCAACCCCCTGCACCATAGAGCTCTTCTATGTTATTGCCACCATTACTCTTGAAAGCCATTTCTCCGCTTCCGTTGCATGCCGGTATTTGTTCTGCATTAGGCACTTCATAATATTTCACCTCATTGGGCAGTTTTTCTTCATAGAGATTTTTGCCTAAATGCATATCGAAACATCCTGCAGGCAATAAAATGTGCTTGCGGATATATGTCTCATAATCCATTCCGGAAGCTTTCTCGATAACTCTTGACAATATTCCGTATCCGATGTTTGAATAGGCACTTGATGTTCCGGGCGTGTACTGCAACCGTTTGGAAAGTACATACCGAATCATAGTGTTCAAATCGGCAGGAGGGGAGACATTCATTTTCTCTGCAATCTGTAGCGGATTAAACATCGGGTCGCCGTATGCCAATGTGTATCCTCCCTGATGACGCAAAAGATGCTCTACCGTAATCTTTTTGCTGCGTTTATCCTTGATTTCAGAGAAAATCGAATCATTGAGGATGCCTTGAGGTCCGAAGACGCAGTCTGACAGCTTCAATTTGCCTTCTTCCTGCAGCTTCATGATACCAACAGCCGTAATGAGCTTTGAAATGGAAGCAATGCGAAATACATGCATGACGTCCATAGGAATACCCTTTTCAACGTCTGCATAACCGTAACCTTTGCTGTAAAGCAACCGGTCATCTTTCATCAGTGCAAAAGAAACTCCCTTCAACTCCCATTTTTTGATAAACCTTTCAATCAGCCGGTCAAACTTCCGTGTCATTTCAAGTTCAGAATCTTCATTGTTAATCACCTGATTTGCAGGGAGTAATAGCAAAGAATCCGCCAATTTTCTTTGTGCCATCAAAGCACAGGAATCTTTGGAGACATCAGCTTCCGTTGAAGCTCCCAACCATTGCCAGGGCTTACTCCACAGAAGGATAATTACAATACAAATAACCGCTATATATTTCATTTTGCACTCTATCAATTCGAATTATGCAAAAGTATGAAAAACATGACGAAATATGAGTTTTATTAATCAGAATTCTTTCTAAAAAAACATTAAACCATTCACTTAGCTTTCCAATAGTGCAAAATATGACTTCATCAGTCGGTGTAAGAACTCATTGTCGGCATTATAGCGGATATTGTCAACACGGTTAATCGGCAATATTAAAGGAGAAGTTCCGGTGATAAATGCTATGTCGTATTCATTTAATCTGTTACAATCAATCCTTTCTTCCACTACCCGGACATGGAGAGACTTGCATAAATCGAAGACACGTTTCCGGCTGGTGCCCGGCAACACATATTGCAGGGGACTGGTGTAAAGCGTTTCGCCTTTGATGAAAAATACGTTGGAACGTGAACCTTCCGTAATAAATCCATCTTTATCCACCAACAGCACCTCGTAAACATGATTTTCTTGAATCAGTCGATTGGTCTGGGTGCGCAAATCTGCATTGATATATTTAACCTCGGGATTTTTGCGCATGGCTCGTAGCGTCATCGTTGGAACCCCTTCTCTGTATTGCGCTTCAGTCGGATAAGAATGGGGAATTCTGAAGATGTATTCGTCCGGATGCCGCGAAGCGAAGTGTAATACATATTTTATATTCCCTTCTGTCATGTTTTCCAACGAGATAAAGCGTCTCAACTTCTCGGGTATATTCAACATTTCGACATCAATGTCAATATTTGATTTGATAAGTGAATTAGCTAATCTTACAAGATTATCTTTCAGAAAGATAGGATGCCCTTCAAACACTCTTATCACTTCGTAAATGCTCAATCCGTTTTCAATGAGCTTTTCAGAAAACGCATTATTTTCGTCCGGCTGATTATTTATAAGTATCATGATCTTCTAGTTTCTCGCAAAAGTATAAAAAAAGTCCATACGTTATCTCAGAATCACTCGTCTTATGCTTTATTTCTCTCCCGTATAATTTCATCTCAAATATATGTCAAATATAAGACATCTATATATCAAAGATAACAACCTGTTATCTTTGATATATAGATGAGATATGTTTATCATCAATTTGTCATGAATTGAAGTGGGCCTATCGCAATTCGTCTCCATCCTTTAAGTCGTCGTAATTGATGTCCATCTGTTCCAATACCTGTTTTCCGGTGATACTTGTTTGATCACTCTTTTTTCATTTTTTTGAGGCAAAAGTGGTGTATTCGCTAATAAATTTAACAATTTCCGATATTTATCTTTGAATTTTGATAGCTTTTCGAAATATCTTTAGTAAATTTGGTCTGCGTAATAATAAATTGTCGAACAATGAATAGACCAATTAACAGAATCAAAGTGATGCTTGCAGAAAAGCAGAAGTCAAACAAGTGGTTGGCTGAAGCTCTCGGTGTGGCATCTACTACATAATAAGTAGTATCAGCGTTTTGCAAGCGTAGAACAAAATTCGTATCACTATGAAGCAATATATCAACGAACTCTTAGCGGTTCTGAAAGAATATCACCAGTTGGGAATAGCCAATCAGATAGACTATCAAAAGTTCTATTTGTATTCTATCATTACTCACTCTACAGCCATCGAGGGCTCTACGGTGACAGAGATAGAGAATATGCTACTCTTCGATGAAGGTATTTCTGCCAAAGGTAAGCCAATGGTGGAGCAACTTATGAACCTCGACTTGAAACGAGCTTACGAACTGTCTATCAAGTGGGCAAAGGAGCATAAGCCATTTACTATAGAAATGCTGCAACAACTCTCGGCTATAGTGATGAGAAACACGGGTAGCCACTATTGCACCTTGGGAGGTGAGTTCGACTCTTCTAAAGGCGACTTGAGACTATGTGGAGTAACTGCAGGACCTGGCGGACGTTCCTACATGGACTATCGTAAAGTGCCGATGAAGCTAAAAGAGCTATGTGAGCATATCAACCAGCGGCGCGAGGCTCTCATCAAGAAAGCTGATGACATAGAGGCTTATCGCCTGAGTTTTGATGCCCATAACCTTCTCGTTACCATTCATCCTTGGGTGGATGGCAACGGAAGAATGTCGCGACTCGTAATGAACTATCTGCAATTTGAGTTTGGGCTCATTCCTACAAAGGTTTTGAAGGAAGACAAAGCTGCATATATCGAGGCTCTCAACCAATCGTGCGAAGAAGAAACAACAGCTCCTTTTCAGCAATTTATGCTTCAAGAGCATAGCAAGAACCTGCGCAACGAGATTGAGATATTCAAAAAATCAATGGCAGAAGACATTATTATCAATGAAAACAAGGTGGCCCAGAAAGGTGGTCCAGAAAACAAAGAGGTGGTCCAGAAAGGTGGTCCAGAAACAAGAAACGCTATCCTCCGACTGATAGCCGGAAATGCCAACATCACCTCAAGGGAGATTGCAAATAAGCTAAACATCAACAGAAGTGCTATATTAAAACACCTAAAGAAATTGCAAGAAGAAAACCTCATAGCCCGCGAAGGTTCACAGAAATCAGGTCGATGGATTATATTAAGGAAATTCTTTCCGTTTGAAAATAGTTGATGGTATAGTACCAAGAAAAAAAGGCTCTGCTGTTGCACGTGATTTGAAAAAAAAGTATTGGATGAAAGTGTTGATTTTAAAGCACTTGCCAATGGAAAGAGTATAACAATCAGTTTAAATACTAACTTTGAACTGATTGTGCAAGTCATATAGAGAAAATTTTTTAAGGATGGACAATTCTTATAAAGACAACAGGGGAGAAAAACTCCCCTGCGAGACGCCATGCCGTAGCATACGCAACTTCAATAAAATTGAAGCTTATTGCATTATGCAGCAGCCGTTGCTTCCAATGATACAGCTAAACTCAACAAACTTGAACGCATAAACACCAAGCATGCGAAGGCATTGGATTTTTTTGTAAATATAGATAAATTATGAAAACTTACAACATTACAAAGAATTTCGGGTGTTATTACCTGGTTGTTTATTTTACCTCAAAAGACCATTTTGTTTGAAATAATTTGATAACTTTGAAAAACTCAAACTAATGTAAATATGTTATGAAAAATATACTTGGACTTGATTTAGGAACGAACAGTATCGGTTGGTCTGTAGTTAAAAGTGAAACTGATGAAAATGGAAAAGAACATTTGGTTGGTATAGAAGCTGCTGGAAGTAGAATAATACCTATGGATGCTGCAATATTGGGTGATTTCAATAAAGGAAATTCAGTATCACAGACTGCCGAACGTACAAAATTTCGCAGCGTACGCCGTTTGCGGGAACGTTATTTGCTACGGCGGGAGCGTTTACATAGAGTCCTTGATATACTTGGTTTTTTGCCAGAGCATTACGCACAGCAACTTGATAGATATGGAAAAATCCTGAAAAATTATGAGCCCAAATTAGTATGGCGAAAAAATGCAGCCGGAACTTTCGAATTCATCTTCAAAGATTCTTTTGATGAAATGTTACGTGTTTTCAAAGCACAGAATCCAGATTATGGTGATAGAAAAATACCATACGACTGGACGATTTATTATCTACGTAAAAAAGCATTGACAGCACAAATCAGCAAGGAGGAATTAGCATGGATATTGTTGAATTTTAATCAAAAACGTGGATACTATCAATTAAGAAGCGAAGAAGAGGAGGAGATTGTCAACAAACAGGTAGAGTTTCATGCATTAAAAGTAGTTGACGTAAAGGACTCCGGTGAGAAAAAAGGGAAAGATACTTGGTACGACATTTATTTAGAGAATGGTTTGAAATATCGAAGAACCAGTGATGTATTTCTTGATTGGGTTGGGAAAGTAAAAGAGTTTGTAATAACAACGGAATTAGAACAGGATGGAATCCCGAAAAAAGATAAAGATGGTCAAATAAAATATTCGATACGTGCACCCAAAGAAGATGACTGGACATTGATAAAAAAGCGTACTGAATCGAATATTGATGCAAGCAATAAAACAATTGGTGCTTATATTTGGGATGCGCTTTTGGAAAATCCAAAACAAAAAATAAAAGGGAAGTTGGTAAGTACCATTGAACGTAAGTATTACAAAGAGGAGTTAAAGCGTATCCTAGATAAACAACGAGAATACCATCCGGAATTACAAAGCAGGGAATTGTATATTGCTTGTGTTGATGCGTTATATTCTCATAATGAATCTCACCGTAATAATATACTCAATAATGATTTCACTTACCTGTTCCTAAAGGATATTTTATTCTACCAGCGCCCATTAAAGAGTAAAAAATCTTTGATTGATAATTGTCCTTATGAAGAACGTTATGCTAAAGATTCAAAGACAGGAAAAGTAACAAACATTCCAGTAAAATGTATTGCCAAATCGAATCCATTGTTTCAGGAATTTCGTCTATGGCAATTTATATCAAATTTGCGCATATATCGGAAAGATGTTGTTCCAGAAGAAGATGTAACAAGTAAGTTTTTAAAAAATGAAGATGACTATACGGCATTATATGATTGGTTGAATGATAGAAAAGACATAGATCAAAAGGTATTTTTAAAGAATCCGATATGGGATTTAAAGAAAAATGCAGAATGTTATCGCTGGAACTACGTAGAAGATAAAGCATATCCTTGTAATGAATTTCGCCATGTAGTGTTGAGCAGATTGGATAAATGTGGTGTGTCTGCTAATTTCTTGACCAAGGAAATAGAACAATCATTGTGGCATTTGCTTTATTCGATAGAAGATAAAGAAGAACTTATTAAGGGGTTGAAAAAATTTGCAGATAGATATGATTTAAGTGATACTTTCGTTGATGTTTTTCAGAAAGTACCTGCATTTAAAAAAGAATATGGTTCTTATTCTGCTAAAGCCATTAAGAAATTATTGCCTTTGATGCGAATGGGTAAATATTGGAATGAAGACGAAATAAATCCTGATATACAGGACAGAATATTTAAAATAACGACAGGGGAGTATGATGAAACAATAAAGGATAGGGTTAGAGAAAAAGCAAAACATCTCGAATCGATATCTGATTTTAAAGGTTTGCCGCTATGGTTAGCATGTTACGTTGTGTATGGAAGACATGCTGAAGCTAAAGAAATTGTAAAATGGAATTCTCCGACGGATATTGATTCGTATTTGAAAGCATTTCGTCAACATTCTTTACGTAATCCAATAGTTGAACAGGTGCTTACCGAGACATTGCGAACTGTTAAAGATATTTGGAAACAAGTAGGGCATATTGATGAAATACATATAGAGTTAGGGCGAGAGATGAAAAACCCTAAAGATAAACGAGCAAAGATTACCCGACAAATTTCAGAAAATGAAAATCGAAATTTACGTATTAAGTATTTGCTTACGGAATTTTTAAATCCTGAATTTGAAGTTGAAAACGTACGTCCCAATTCACCCAGCCAACAGGAGATTCTGCGTATTTATGAAGAAGATGTTTTAAACAATGTTTCAGAATTACCTGAATACATTACAGAAATCATGAAGAAGTTTGTAGAATCTGATGTGAAAAAACGTCCTTCTAAATCAGAAGTCTTGCGCTATAAATTGTGGTTGGAGCAAAAATACCGTTCTCCATATACAGGGCAAATAATTCCATTAGGCAAATTGTTTACTCCTGCATATGAAATAGAGCATATTATACCTCAAGCCCGATATTTTGATGATTCTTTCAGTAATAAAGTGATTTGTGAGTCTGAAGTTAATAAATTAAAAACAAATCTTTTGGCTCATGAGTTTATTACGAATCATGGAGGTAAATTGGTGGAATTAAATTATGGGCAATCGGTAAGAATATTTTCAAAAGAAGAATACGAAGAATTTGTCAAAGAGCATTATAAAAGCGACAGAACTAAATTAAAAAAATTGATGTTGGATGATATTCCAGAGCAATTTATTGCGCGTCAGCTTAATGACAGCCGTTATATCAGTAAAGTGGTAAAGAGCTTACTATCCAATATTGTACGCGAAGAAGAAGAACAAGAAGCTACATCTAAAAATGTAATATCTTGTACAGGTGGAGTAACAGACAGATTAAAGCAAGACTGGGGAATAAATGATGCATGGAATAAAGTAATCCTACCACGATTCCAACGTATCAACCATTTATTGGGACGCACAGATTTTACGGTATTTAACACATCTGGACACGAAATCCCCAGTATGCCGTTAGAACTACAAAAGGGATTCAGTAAAAAAAGAATAGATCATCGTCATCATGCAATGGATGCTATAATTATCGCTTGTGCATCTCGGAACATTGTTAATTATCTGAGTAATGAGTCTGCAAGCGCAAAAGCTAAAACATCTCGATTAGATTTGCGGAATATGCTTTGTGACAAAAGCAGGACAGATGATGCTGGAAACTATAAATGGTTAATCCGAAAACCTTGGGAGACATTTACGCAAGATGTATATTTTACTTTGATGAACATCATTGTCAGTTTCAAACAGAATCTACGTGTTATCAATAAAGCCACTAATAATTATCAGCATTATGATTCAGAAGGGAAAAAGGTTTATTTGAAACAAGACAAGGGTGATAACTGGGCCATTCGTAAATCAATGCACAAGGATACAGTCTTTGGTGAAGTGAATTTGCGAAAAGTGAAAGAAGTTTCATTAAATGAGGCTATAAAAAATGTTCAGAATATTGTAGAGAAGGATTTGAAAAAGAAATTGATGGAACTTTTGAATGATGGTACTGATTTAAAAGTGATAAAAAAATATTTTGAAGACAACAAGGATGTATGGAGTGATATAAATCTGTCTAAAATAAAGATTTATTATTTCACCAAGGATACGAATGATAGGTATTTTGCAACAAGAAAACCTTTAGATAACAGTTTTACTGAAAATAAGATAAGGGAAGAAGTGACGGATACCGGTATTCAAAAAATATTGCTGAATCATTTGCAAGCTAAAGACAACAGGCCTGATATCGCATTTTCGCCAGAAGGAATTGAAGAAATGAATAAAAATATTGTAAATCTTAATGGAGGAAAGCAACACCAACCGATATTAAAGGTGAGAGTTTATAAAAAAGCTGAAAAATTCAATGTTGGAGAAACAGGAAATAAGTCATCTAAATATGTAGAAGCTGCTAAAGGGACGAATCTATTCTTTGCTGTTTATGAAATGGAGATGTTGGATAAAAAAACAGGTAATTATACAAAGAAAAGAAGTTTTAAGACAATTCCATTAAGAGATTCAATAGTTAATAGTAAACAGGGTTTATCCCTTGCTGGTAAAGATGAAAATGGTAATGAACCTATATTTGTTTTATCTCCCAATGATTTAGTCTATGTCCCAACCAAGGAAGAGTTAGAAAATGGTAAGATAGATGAACCGATGGATAGGAAAAGAATTTATAAATTTGTAGATTCTTGTGATACGACGGCAAACTTTGTCCCCTATTATATTGCTAACCTTATATATACATTACCCAAAAATGTAGCAGAAAAATTCTGTAATGGTTCTCAATTGATTCAAAATGAATTAGGCTTGGGTAGTCCTCAATCAAAAAATCAACGTGCATTAACAGGAGAGATGGTGAAAGATATTTGTATTCCAATAAAAATAGACCGCCTGGGAAATATAATTCAATAATACAAATAAGTTTTAATAGATACTCCCCATTTGCAGTTTTGTGTATCCCAAAATTGTAGATGGGGATTTTAAATACAAAAAGAAAGCGAGGAAAATTCCCCGCTTTAAATGTTTTCACAACGGAATAATCCTTATTGTGATTTGCTTCAAAAATGTTTTCAAATATATAAAAAATATTCTACTCAACAAATGATTTGTTATATAAAAAATTTTTCTTAAACTTATAGAAGTATATCGTGGTGCATCATGTTATCAAATTATAAGCATTATTCTGTTGATTATGTTTGTATTATAAATATATCGCCTATGATAAAGAAAACTTTATATTTTGGAAATCCTGCCTATCTATCATTACGTAATGAGCAATTAGTGATTAAGATGGCAGAAAATACAAAAAACAAACAGTTATCTGAGGATTTTTCTCGTTCACAAGAGCGAACAATCCCTATAGAGGATATCGGTGTTATAGTATTAGATTGTATACAATTGACATTGACCTTAGGACTTATCGAAAAATTGACTGATTATAATTGTGCTATTATCACATGCGATGGTCATCATATGCCCACAGGGCTATTATTACCATTATCCGGTAATACTACACAAAGTGAGCGTTTTCGTTATCAATTGGAAGCGTCCCTCCCTCTGAAGAAACAATTATGGCAACAAACAGTACAATATAAAATTCGTAATCAAGCAGCGGTGTTAAGTGCCATGAGAGGAGCTGTTGTAAAAAATATGCAAGCTTGGGTGAATGATGTAAGAAGCGGAGATTCAGAAAACCTAGAGGCAAGGGCAGCTGTATATTATTGGCGAAATATTTTTCCTACCATTAATAATTTTACAAGAGATAGGGGAGGGATTCCACCTAATAATCTATTGAATTATGGTTATGCCATTTTAAGAGCTATTGTTGCACGTGCATTGGTATGTAGCGGTTTACTCCCAACTTTGGGGATACACCATCACAATCGCTATAATGCATACTGTTTGGCAGATGATATTATGGAACCTTACCGTCCATATGTTGATGAATTAGTGGTAAAGATTTTTGATTCTGGAGTAGATTGTACAGAACTATCTAAAGAGATTAAGGCTCAATTATTGACTATTCCTGTATTGGATGTGATTATTGATAATAAGCGAAGTCCTTTGATGATTGCTGTTGCACAAACAACAGCATCCTTATACAAGTGTTATAGTGGAGAATTACGTAAAATTGTTTATCCGGATATGAGTTAATGGAACGCTTTAGTGAATATAGAGTAATGTGGATTTTGGTATTTTTTGATTTACCGACAGAAACTAAAAAAGAGCGGAAAATGTCAGCAGATTTTAGGAAATCGTTACTAGCAGATGGTTTTACGATGTTTCAATTTTCTATATATATCAGGCATTGTGCCAGCCGTGAAAATGCTGATGTACATATCCGTAGAGTGAAAAATTTGCTTCCGGAGACTGGTCATGTCGGAATTTTATGTATTACAGACAAGCAATTTGAAAATATAGAGATTTTTTATTCAAAAAAAGTTGTTCAGCCTAATTCTCCTGGCCTGCAATTAGAATTGTTTTGAAATAAAAATCCGCCTTCAAGACGGATTTTTATTTTCGAAAACAACTCGATTTTTTAATTCTAAATATTGATGTATTTTACTGATTATGACTTATATATACATAACCAGGTTGTTTTCAATACATCAAAGATACATTTTTGAAAGCAAATCACAACCGTAATAAATAAATTTTAAATTATGGCAAGGTTGTTTTCAATACATCAAAGATACATTTTTGAAAGCAAATCACAACTCAAAGTCACTACGAAGAGCATTTGCACAAGGTTGTTTTCAATACATCAAAGATACATTTTTGAAAGCAAATCACAACGTTTTTCAGGATACGTATGATGACCCATTTGGTTGTTTTCAATACATCAAAGATACATTTTTGAAAGCAAATCACAACACAGATGACATTCGTATTTATGATTTTGTTGGTTGTTTTCAATACATCAAAGATACATTTTTGAAAGCAAATCACAACCCGTACTATTCCTTTATATTTTCTTGAGCGGTTGTTTTCAATACATCAAAGATACATTTTTGAAAGCAAATCACAACAATCTGCTGAATTGATTCAATTCCTTTCAAGTTGTTTTCAATACATCAAAGATACATTTTTGAAAGCAAATCACAACTGCTATCACCTCGAGGTCTTTTAAGGATTGGTTGTTTTCAATACATCAAAGATACATTTTTGAAAGCAAATCACAACGCATACTTCTCGCGGATCTTGGCACACTG
>CAKVCR010000025.1 GCA_934725835.1 uncultured Odoribacter sp. | reverse complement strand
GTATAACGCATTCCCTGCAACTCAGCCTTCAAACTCTCATACATATTGTCCAAATGCTTTACAGCCTCACCTTTTGCTGTTATACGCAAACGCACCATACCCGGAGACGGCAGATAAGCCAACTTAAACCCTTCCTTTAAACAGTCTTCCCATTTCTCAAGATGAGCAGCCAATTGTGATTCCGGCACATCATACACCTTCACCATCCGATATTCCAATTGTAAGTTAGGATACTTAGCCTTCAGATCCGGAATAACATATGCTTCCATCAAATGTTCCATTTCAAAAGGGACTCCCGGCATCGATATCAAAGACTTCCATCCTTTTTCAAACCACATCCCCGAAGCCGTCCCCTTAAAATTACGCAGCACCCGGCAATTCTCCGGCAGATAAGCCTGCGAACGATTACCTTCATTCATCGGCAGATTACGGTGACGCAACAACTCCTCCAACCATTCCATCGCCTGCTCATTAAACACAAGCTTAGTCCCGAAAAAGTCAGCCAACACCTTTTTCGTCACATCATCCTTTGTCGGTCCCAACCCTCCTGTCACCAAAACAAGGTCACTCTGCTCCATGGCATAATCCACTGTCTCATATATCTCATCCCGCTTGTCAGGTATCGTCAACATTTCAACAACTTCCACCCCAATATCTGTCAGACGTTTCGCCATATACCGTGAATTCGTATCCAGAATCTGTCCCATCAGAATCTCATCCCCAATTGTAATAATAATCGCTCTCATACTATTAAGAATTTTATATCGTAATCGCAAATATAGTGCATTCCCCAAATAAAACCTACACCGTAATTTCAATTCCATAAAGGTGCGTTCGTATAGCCGACCGACTCAATGAAATAATTGTGAAAATCGTTTATAATAATAAAACATATCGGACGGATAATGTGCAGTTACCGCATCCGTAAAATTGAAATTTCGCAAAGAGAGACAACAGACTTTCAAAAAATCAGTAAGCCTAGTTACCGATTTTCAAAATGCGGTCTTAATGCAATCTTCACAAACTGGAGCAAGCTCTGTGTGAATGTTTGAGAAGCATAGGTATTATCGATGTTTCTTTTATAGTCCACACGTTTCAGTAGTGAATTTTCCGTTAGCACTATCGGCTTGCCGATGCCACTTGAAATCAGTCAAGGGAAGGCCTAATACCCCGACACCCACAGGAGTCTGGAGGACTGACCAGATAAACAGCAAGCAGAGGTCTTGAATTACAATCGCTTAAAAATACTAAATGGCAATTTTTTGTAGATGAAAGCAAGGATATGCCATCGTTTTGTGACATAGACTTTGGACTTCTTTTTACGGATGGCTGAAATGATTTGATTGGATACTTTCTCGACAGGCATAACCCAAAACAGACCTTCTCCCTTTGCCATGGCTGTGTCAACAAGACCGGGCCTGATGTCTGTTACGGTTATACGACCACCGTTCTTGAAAGCCTTTTTCCGAATTGCTTCCATATAATTTATTTGGTAAGCTTTAGTTGCACTATAGGCAGGTGCTGCTGGTTCGCCTCGCAATCCGCCAACAGAAGTTATAACTACAAGATGACCAAAACCTTGTTTTTCAAAAATGCAATACAATCTATCAATAACATAAGTCCAACCTACAACATTAGTATCTATTGTAGGACGCTCAATTGCATAGTCAAGCGTGGCATTAATGTCGCCAACGCCTGCACACATGATGACAAGATCAAAGTGTGTTAACTCTTTGTGAAGTGTATTTATCGCCTGATCAATCTCTTCTAAGTTTGCGACATCTGCTTTTGCAGTAATGGTTTTGTACGGATGTTGTCGACTTAATTTATTAAGCAGGTTTGCTCGACGTCCTACGATACCGATACGATTATCTGCATTGGCATATTTCACAAATAGGGCTTTTCCAATCCCTGAGGTTGCTCCGATTATAACAATATTCATACTGTACTTTTTTGCGCAAAGTTAATACTGGACTAGTAAATACAGTACGTGTAAATATAATTTTTTTATTTGTAAACATAAATCCTAAATTATTTTTTGCATGTAGGTACAATTAATTGTTAATTCATCCGATTTGTCATGTTCATTGGGAAACATATCATCATTCGTTTTCAATACGTATAAAGGTATGCCACCATTTTAATTTAAACAAAGAACCTCATTACAGTATTATAATACTGTGACGACCGGTCACTACATTTCTCTTTCTTACTGACATATATTGACTATGCTTAAAGTCAACTTATTTAGGATAGTACATAAACATATCTCAAATAGTAGTCAAAGATAACGCCGGGATATCTTTGTGTTATCTTTGATATATCTTTATGTTATATTTGATATATGTTTGAGCAAAAGAGGTGAAGGAGAGAAGAAGAGGAAAAGAGAGTAGAAAAAAAATGGCAGAATCGACTATAAAAACAGCCAATCCTGCCAACGCATATAGAACCAATTAATTAATTCCAGTATATATTCAACTGATTTACAAAAGACTGAATGTACATGTCAGACCTGCCATAACGATTGCCACCATGCTCATCAGTTTGATAAGGATATTCAGACTGGGACCTGAAGTATCTTTAAAGGGGTCGCCCACAGTGTCGCCAATAACGGTTGCTTTGTGGCATTCTGAACCTTTCCCGCCAAAATTACCCTCTTCTACATATTTCTTGGCATTGTCCCATGCTCCGCCTGAATTGGCCATAAAGACTGCCAAAACAAATCCTGCTCCCAAACCTCCTGCCAACAAACCCAATACTCCTGCCACACCGAATATCAGGCCGGCAACTATCGGCACAATGATTGCCAACAGTGAGGGGAATATCATTTCTCGCTGCGCTCCACGAGTGGATATCTCTACGCAACGGGCATAATCCGGTTCTGCCTTGCCTTCAAGAATTCCTTTGATTTCACGGAACTGACGACGCACCTCATTAACCATTTTCTGTGCTGCACGTCCCACGGCATTCATGGTGAGACCACAGAAAAGAAATGCCATCATCGAACCAATAAAAACTCCTGCCAATACTTTGGGATTCATCAGATTGACATCATAATAGGTCATCATATCCTTCAAACCTGCGGATGCAGTGTCGATTATGTTTCCACCTACCTCAAGCGTTGTGTGCCCTAAACGTACCAATCCGATTTTGATTTCTTCGATATATGAAGCCAATAGAGCCAAACCTGTTAATGCTGCAGAACCAATAGCAAATCCTTTGCCGGTAGCAGCCGTTGTATTGCCTAATGCATCCAATGCATCGGTACGTTTGCGCACCTCTTCGCCCAATTCACTCATTTCTGCATTACCACCGGCATTGTCGGCAATCGGTCCGTAAGCATCTGTAGCCAACGTTATGCCCAACGTGGAAAGCATACCGACAGCAGCAATTCCCACTCCATACAATCCCATGGACATGTTGCTCATGTCCATTTCTGCAGCAAAAAGATAGGCTAATATGATTCCTATTACAATGGTTATCACCGGTATTGCTGTAGAAATCATTCCGGTGCCGATTCCTTTTATGATAACGGTGGCAGGTCCTGTTTCAGCACTGCCTGCAATATCCTGTGTAGGACGGTAGGCATGCGAAGTGTAGTACTCGGTTGCCTTACCTATTACGATACCTGTCAGCAAACCGGTTATCACCGATCCGCATATCCAATAGCTCAATCCCAAGAGATGAATCACTGCAAAACTTGCCACCACTATCAGTATTGAGCTGGTATTGATACCTCTATCCAACGAACGCAATAATTGCAACTGAGTGGCACCTTCCTTGGTTTTCACCATGAATATTCCCAACAAAGACAGCACAACACCCAATGCAGCAATCAACATAGGCGCCAGAATAGCATTGAACTGAAGTTCCGGCGAAGCGATAAAAGCTGCCGCACCCAAAGCTGCCGTTGCCAGTACAGAACCGCAATATGATTCGTATAAATCAGCACCCATTCCGGCTACGTCTCCAACATTATCACCTACGTTATCTGCAATGGTTGCCGGATTACGCGGGTCGTCCTCCGGTATGCCGGCTTCCACTTTACCAACCAAGTCGGCACCGACATCCGCTGCTTTCGTGAAGATACCTCCTCCCACACGTGCAAACAATGCTTGAGTGGAAGCTCCCATTCCAAAAGTCAGCATAGTGGTGGTAATCATCACTGCCTTATGGGTTGCATCAGCTTCCTCTACAAAGTAATCCAATACCAACCACCATAACGAGATGTCGAGTAACGCCAGACCGACAACGACCAGTCCCATCACGGCTCCTGACCGGAATGCCACTTTCAGCCCATCGTTCATGCTACGGCTGGCTGCATTCGCAGTGCGGGCAGATGCGTAGGTAGCTGTCTTCATACCAATGAAACCTGCCAAACCGGAAAAGAATCCTCCTGTCAGAAAGGCAAACCACACCCATCCATTCTGTAATCCGGGTCCGTATGCCATCCATGCAAAGAAGATACACAACACCAAAAATACTATTCCCACGATTTTATACTGTTGCTTCAAATAAGCCATAGCTCCTTTACGCACGTGACCGGCAATGCGTTTCATCGTCTCGTTACCCTCCGACTCCTTCATCATTCCCCTAAAGAAAAGCCACGCAAAGAACAGTGCTATCAGCGAGCAAACAGGCACTATCCAGAATAAATGATTAATCATGATTTTAAAATTTTAATATTAGCTATAACACAAAATTCGGATTATTTTTTTTAATAACAAACAGGAAAACAAAAAAAAATCGGCCGTCCAACAAACATACAGCCGATTTTTATTCAAATAAATACGTTAATTTTGTCCTCTGTATCCTTTTTTTGAGTGACAATCCCCTATTCTACAGATTTTGAAGAAGCAGCTATGTATACAATCACCACTTTCCCTTTTGCATCTTTCAGAGTCAATTCCTCCTTGCTTACGTCATAGGTTTTCACTTCAGTCAGTGCCTTCATGTATCTGTCTTCAAATTCCATGTCGGGACAGGCCATCATAGTGACTCCTCCAGGCACCAAAGTGATTGTCCCTTTGTTTGATGTAGCATAAGTACCGAAGAAATTGTTGCAACCGGCTGTTCCGGACATTTTGGATTTGCTGCTGAACTCCAATATTGGCAATTCTTCAGGGTTGGCAACAACAACTCCGTCTGCAGTGAACGACTTCAGCTGCCACTCATGACTTTTCAACAAAGCTACCAGATTTTCACTTCCCTTACAACCTGCCAAAGTAGCCACAATAGCTACAAGCACTACTGTCATCATTTTTTTCATTGTTTTCCGATTTTTATAAATTAAACTTAGCCTTCTTTTATCACCTTAGCATAAAGATCGTATTCATCGGCTCCGGTAATTTCAACCGTGCAGAATTCACCTATAGACAACTCCCCATCGGTTTCAACCAATACTTCCGGGTCAACCTCGGGCGAATCATGCTCCGTACGTCCGACATAATAATCCTCTTCCTTTCTATCGACCAGTATACGCAGCCGTTTTCCAATCAACGATGCAGATAATTGTGCAGATATATCTGCCTGAATTTTCATTACGGTCTCTGCCCGCTCCTGCTTTATCGCCTCGTCTACATCATCTTGATAATGAAGATCACAATATGTATCGTCTTCGTGGGAATAAGGAAACACTCCTAAACGCTCGAAACGCATCTCCCGCACAAAGTCGCACAACTCCCGGAAATCCTCTTCTGTCTCACCGGGGTGACCTACCATCAAAGTGGTGCGGATAAAGATTCCCGGCACCTCCTGTCTGATTTTATGTATCAGGTCGATTGTCTGCTGTTTTGTCACACCCCTTCTCATCTTTTTCAGCATATGATCGCTACAATGCTGAAGAGCAATGTCCAAGTAACGACATATATTAGGATGTTCGCGCATCACCGGCAACAACTCCAATGGAAATCCTGCCGGGTAGGCATAATGCAGCTTGACCCACTCAACTCCTTCGATATCCGCAATACATCCTATTAATTCCGCCAGGCGGTTTTTTCCATATAAATCAATGCCGTAATATGTCAAATCCTGTGCGACGACCAGAATCTCCCTGACACCCCCTTTTACCAGTTCACGGCATTCGTCTATTAATTCGTCAAAATCACGGGATTTGTGCTTCCCAGTCATAATGGGTATGGCACAATAGGAACAAGTGCGATTGCAACCTTCCGATATTTTCAGATATGCATAATGGGAAGGCGTTGTCAAAATCCTCTGATTACGGATACTCTCATCAAAACATTCACCCATCTTCTCCATCACGCCCTTCCAATCGAATTTACCGAAAAAACCGTCCACTTCAGGAATTTCCTGCTTCAAATCTTCTCCATATCGCTGCGACAGACAGCCAATAACATATACCTGCTTCACCAACCCCTCTTTTTTTCTCTCCACCTGCTCGAGAATTGTATTGACCGACTCTTCTTTTGCATCACCGATAAAGCCGCATGTATTGACAATCACCACATCGGCATCCGAATTTTCCACATCTACTTCCGTTGCATATCCGGCTTTATCCAACTGTTTCAGCAACATTTCCGTATCCACCAGATTTTTAGAACATCCCAGACTGATTATATTCGCTTTTTTCATACGTGACAATAAGTAAAAGAAGTTTTAAGGCTCGCAAAGGTAGCAAAATAAATAAATCTATCTACTTTTGTCCCGTTATTTACTTAAAATATGAATACAGAACAACGGCAATGGTTACCGACTTCCGCCAAGGAGGTGAAGGAACGGGGATGGGATTACCTGGATGTAATTCTTTTTTCGGGAGATGCATATGTTGATCATCCATCTTTCGGAGCAGCAGTCATCGGTCGTCTGCTTGAATCTTTAGGTCTGAAAGTAGCTATCGTTCCCCAGCCCAACTGGCAGGATGATTTGCGCGACTTCAAAAAACTGGGATGTCCCCGATTGTTCTTCGGGGTTTCTGCCGGTTCGATGGACTCGATGGTCAACCATTATACGGCAGCCCGCCGAAGAAGGTCGGATGATGCCTACACACCGGAAGGACGTGCCGGTATGCGACCGGATATGCCGACCGTTGTCTATACCCGTATTTTGAAACAGTTATACCCGGAGACGCCGGTCATTATCGGAGGTATCGAAGCATCTTTACGCCGCCTGACCCATTATGACTATTGGAAAGACTGCCCGCAACCATCTATTCTCGCATCAAGCGGTGCCGATTTGCTGGTTTACGGTATGGGCGAGAAGCCTTTAACGGATATTTGCAGAATGTTGAAAAAGGGAGTGCCGTTTTATAGCCTGACGAATGTACCCCAAACCGTAGTAATTCGCCGGCAGGGTGAACAGGTGGCCGGTAACAAAAAATGGCAGACACTGCAACTGCATTCGCACGAGACATGTCTGCAAGACAAGAAGAAGTATGCAGAAAACTTCCGGCATATTGAAGAAGAGTCCAACAGTGTGGAAGCTGCACGGCTAATACAAAATCTAGGTCATAACCAGATTATTGTCAATCCCCCCTACCCTCCACTGACAACCAAGGAGCTGGATGCCGTATATGCCCTTCCCTTTACCCGTCTGCCTCATCCGCGCTACAAGGGAAAGGAGATTCCCGCCTACAATATGATACGCCACTCTGTCACGATGCATAGGGGATGTTTTGGAGGATGTGCGTTTTGCACCATTTCGGCACATCAAGGCAAGTTTATCATATCCCGCTCGGAAGAATCCATTCTACAGGAATTGGACCGTGTTGCCCAGATGCCTGATTTCCACGGAACAATCAGCGATTTAGGAGGTCCCTCTGCAAACATGTATAATATGCATGGCAAAGACAGTTCGCTTTGCAAACGCTGCAAGCGTGCCTCCTGTGCCTTCCCTAACATCTGCAAAAATCTGGATACAAACCACGCCTCTTTGCTCCATCTTTATGAAGCAGCCAGACACCGTCCGGGTATCAAACACTGTTTTATCGGTTCCGGTATTCGCTATGACCTCTGCCTGCACGACACCGGCGACAAACGTATCAATCAGATTAATCGGGAGTACCTTGAAACAGTGATTCGCCACCACGTGTCAGGACGTTTCAAAGTGGCACCGGAACATTCTTCTGCCCGAGTCCTTAAAATGATGAGAAAACCGCCATTTACACTTTTCCAACAATTGAAAGGTCTGTTTGACAGCATCAATACCAAATACAGGCTGAACGAGCAGATTATACCTTATTTTATCTCCTCGCATCCGGGATGCCGTCCGGAAGATATGGCAGAGCTGGCAATTGCCACCAAAGAATTGGATTTCAAGCTGGAACAGGTGCAGGACTTCACACCAACACCCATGACAGTTGCCACAACAATCTATTACACCGGGTATCATCCCTACTCGCTGAAACCCGTTGCAACGGTCAAAAATGCCCAAGAGAAAAAAATGCAGAATATGTTCTTTTTTTGGTATAAAAAAGAATTTCGTGAACAGATCACCTCTACGCTCAAACGTATACACCGACCGGATTTGCTGACCAAATTATATGGCATCAAAGCACAACAGCAAAAAAAACGTACAAAATTTTAAATATGTCAATGATATTTTTTACATTTGCCAGATAGTAGTCTGTAAGACAATATTTATGAAGTATTTTTTTTATGGCATAGCGTTTCTTGTCTGTCTGTCTGCTTGTAACACACAAGTAAAACAAGCAAACAAACGGGGTTTGGAATATATGAAACAGCAACGGTATGAAAAAGCCATCACAGAATTCAACAACATTCTGGAGGAGGAGCCGCTATGGATTCCTGCTTATTATAACCGGGCTATCTCCTATGCCAATTCAGGTCGCAACAAAGAAGCCTTGTGCGATTTGAATTATGTATTGGCAAATTATCCGGACAATGCGGACGCCTATTTCAACCGAGGAATTGTTTACGAAAACTTAGGTTCTTTCCCCAATGCCATCAAAGATTATACGGAAACCATACAATTGCGTCCGGATTTTATCATAGCATACCACTATCGGGGTATTGCGCGTTTCAGAATGCTTGATTTGGACGGTGCTCTGGAAGATTACAACAATGCATTGGAATTGGGGAAAAATATTTTAATGAATGCAACAGTCGCTAAAGAATACGGACTTAATTCCAGCGCTCTTTATTTTAATCGCGGAGCTGTATTGCAGAAAAAAGGCAACCTACAAGGCGCCATTCAAGATTATACGCAAGCCATCAACATTGATCCGGCAAGTGCGCAAAGCTACTATAACCGTGCTATTGCCCGTCTCTCTCTATCGGTGATGGAAGAGGCAAAAAACGACTTGGAAATTGCTTCTCGTTTAGGATACAAGCAAGCGACGGAGGTGCTTCAAAAGTATTTTGACAATCATTAAACTTCTATCGCTGTGAGAACTCTTTGATGCGCTGCTCATCCGACTTACGGCATACCAACAAAACTCCGTTTTCTTCGGCAACGATATAATCTTCCAATCCCTGCAAGACCATGCGCCGTCCAGCGGGTACATGTACAATGCAACCCGTACTTTCAATCATCCTCACGTTGTCCCCTATCACAGCATTTTGTGCGTCATCTTTCGCCACATGTCCGTAGAGAGAGCCCCACGTGCCTAAATCCGACCAACCGAATGAAGCCGGAAACACATATATGTTTCGGGCATGTTCCATAATGGCATAATCAATGGAAATACTTCTACATTCCGGAAAACGCCGGTCGATTTCCTCCTGCTCTCGGACTGAGAAGAATATATCGTCCATACTATCAAACAAAGCTGCCACATCCGGCAAAAATATACGGTAAGCCTTCTCAACCGTATGTACATTCCAAAGAAAAATACCGGCATTCCACAAATAATCACCGGATTGCAGGTAGGACTGTGCAGTCGACAAATCCGGTTTCTCCTTAAATGCCTCCACTTCATGAATCTCTTCCTGATAAGCAGTTGTATTGGCTTTCATCTGGATATATCCATAGCCGGTTTCCGGACGTGTCGGCATCATACCCAAAGTCAGGATTCTTTCATCGGCTGCGACAAACTGCATACCCTTTGCCACTACTCGCTGAAATTCTGCGACATTCAATACGATATGATCAGACGGAGAAACTACTAAACAGGCATCAGGATCCTGTTTTTTGATTTTCCATGCTACATAAGCAATACACGGTGCTGTATTACGCATACAAGGCTCCAGTAGAATATTGGAATCAGGGAGTTCCGGCAACTGTTGTTTTACCAATTCACGATAGCGCACCGAAGTCACTACCCATACATTCTCCATGGGACATATACTTGCAAAACGTTCGGCAGTCAATTGTAACAACGTCTTCCCCGTCCCCAAAACATCTATAAACTGCTTGGGACGCTCAGGTGTACTCATCGGCCAAAAACGACTTCCAACACCACCGGCAATGATAACCAAATGATTCATATCTAACGCATTAATTAATCACCACATGAAAAATTCTCCGGGAATTTCGGATTTGCATCCCGATAAGTTTCCATAATATATTTCAAATCGGCATCAATATCATCTGTAGGATGAAAAAGCGGTCCCACTTCACAATATTTACCTTTATAATCTATCCGCCCCAAATACACAGGAACACCCGCAGCCTGCGCAATGACCAGAAAACCTTTTTTCCATTTTTTCCGCTTCTTACGGCTTCCCTCAGGCGTAATACACAGATACATGGAATCGCGACGTTTAAATTCACTCATCATCTGCTCCACCAACTGACTGTCTTTATTGCCTCTATCAACAGGAATCACCCGCAAAGCCCGCAAGATTGCCCCCAATGGAAAAAAGAAAAGCTCTTTTTTCATCAGAATAAACGAGGGTATTCCCTGACTCAAAAATGCCAGTTCTCCCCATACAAAATCCCAGTTAGAGGTGTGCGGAACAGATATAATAACAGCTTTTTTCTCCTTTGGCAACTCTCCTTTATATTTCCACCCTCCCAGCCACATAATAAAACGTGCAAGATATTTCATAATTCATCATTGTTTCAATAGTCCACAACAAAGATAGACAAACTTTTCCACTTAATAAGTCAACATTTCGCACTTTCTCTTTACTGTCATGTATTTTACACGAAAAACTTACAACAAACAATAGTTTTTTCTCAATAACCTTTTGTATCTTCAAAATATATAGTAATTTTGCACCACGAATTTTCCTTAGGGGTATAATAAGTGGTCAAAGACCCACCTCGTGGTATTAACATTAAAAACATTATCAAATGTACGCTATTGTAGAAATTGCAGGACAGCAGTTTAAAGTAGAAAAAGACCGTAAGGTTTATGTTCACAGACTTGCAGCAGAAGAAGGTGCTCAGGTAGAGTTTGAAAACGTTCTTCTCGTTGACAACGACGGTCAGGTTAAAATCGGTACACCGAAAGTAGAAGGAGCTAAAGTTACCGCAAAAGTATTGGCACACGTAAAAGCAGACAAAGTGATTATCTTCAAGAAGAAAAGAAGAAAAACTTATGAGAAGAAAAACGGTCACCGTCAGTGCATGACTCAGATTCAAATTGAATCTATCAACGCTTAAATTTATTTTTGTAACCTCTAAAATTATTTATACGATATGGCACACAAGAAAGGTGTAGGTAGTTCTAAGAACGGCCGTGAATCAGAAAGCAAAAGATTGGGTATCAAAGTATTCGGTGGACAATTTGCTAAAGCAGGCAATATCATTGTACGCCAGAGAGGAACCGTTCACAACGCAGGCGAAAATGTAGGTATGGGTAAAGACCACACTTTGTTTGCATTAGTTGATGGTACTGTTGTTTTCCGTAAAAGAAGAAACAACAAATCGTTCGTTTCAGTGGAAGCTGTTGCAGAATAAGCTGAAAAAACAATGAAATATCAGACTCCTGTATTCTGCACGAATACAGGAGTTTTTTGTAATAACACATACACTACGCTATGTTAAATCTGAAATTTATCCAGGAAAACAAAGAAACCGTCATCGAGCGTCTAGCTGTAAAAAACTTCGATGCACGTGAATCTGTAGAAAAAATCATTGAGCTCGATAATTTGCGTAAATCTCTCCAACAGGAAGCTGAGAGCAAACAAGCACAAATGAATATTATCGCCAAACAGATTGGTCAATTGATGCAATCAGGAAAGAAAGAAGCTGCCGAAAAAGCACGCCAAGAGACTTCTGTATTAAAAGCATCCATTGCAGAATTGAATAACCGCCGCAATGATGTAGGAACAGAATTGACTGACATTCTGCTACGTTTACCGAATATGCCACACCCATCTGTAGCAAGAGGAAAATCGGATGCAGACAATGAGATTGTAAAGATTGTTGAAAACATACCACAGAAACATGCAGACGATTTGCCTCATTGGGATTTGGCAAAAAAATATGACCTGATAGATTTCGAAACCGGAGTAAAAATAACCGGAGCAGGATTCCCATTATATAAAGGATTGGGAGCCCGTCTGCAACGCGCCTTGATTTATTTCTTCCTGGAAGAAAATATTAAAGCCGGTTATCAAGAAGTGCAACCTCCATTAATGGTGAATGCGGACTCAGGATATGGCACAGGACAATTACCGGATAAAGATGGACAGATGTATTATGCAAATGAAGATAACCTATATCTGATTCCGACGGCAGAAGTTCCTGTCACCAATATATACCGCGACATGATTGTAGAAGGAGAAAAATTGCCAATTAAAAATACAGCTTACTCTGCCTGTTTCCGTCGTGAAGCCGGTTCTTACGGTAAAGATGTACGCGGCTTAAATCGCCTACACCAATTTGACAAAGTGGAAATCGTTCAAATTACCCGTCCGGAATTATCATATGAAGCATTGGACGGCATGGTAAAACATGTAGAAAGTCTACTTATCAAACTAGGATTGCCATATCGCATTGTACGTCTTTGTGGAGGAGATATCAGCTTTACCTCAGCTTTAACTTATGACTTTGAAGTATATTCCAAAGCTCAGGAAAAATGGTTAGAAGTTAGTTCTGTATCCAACTTTGAAGAATTTCAAGCTAATCGTCTGAAGCTTCGCTTCAAAGATAAAGGGGATAAAAAAACAACCACTTGCCACACACTGAATGGTAGTTCGTTAGCCTTACCACGTATTGTAGCGGCATTATTGGAAAATTACCAATGCGCAGAAGGTATTAGATTACCGGAAGTACTCCAAGCATTCATGGGTACAGATATTATAAAATAATGGAAAACATAAATGGACAAATGGTATAGTATACCATTTGTCTATTTTTCAATGCCTATTAAACAAAAGGTAGCATGAGAATCATCTACAATACCAGTTTTATTATTGACGAAACAATTGAGCAGGAATGGGTAGCATTTGTGCGCCAACACTATATTTCACAGCTGAAAGAGCAAAATCTTTGTGATGACGTCATTTTCACAAAGGTATCAATTGACCAACCTGAAGGGAAAACCTATTCTGTACAGATTGTATTTGCAAATAATGAACAACAAGATTATTTCTTGAGTAACCATTTACCGGAAATTGAACAAAAAATCATTGCACGCTACGCAAATCGTTATGTTTGTTTCAGTAGTGTGCTGACAGAAATCTAGACACATGGAAAAACTGATTATGGGCATTGACCCAGGAACCAATTTCATGGGATATGCCATCATTAAAGTCAACGGCAAAAAACAAAAGCCGGAACTAGTGATTTCTGGAGTTCTTGACATGGATCAAATATCAGACCCATACATCAAATTACAGCGAATATTCAAACGAACGATACAGGTGATAGATAGCTACCAACCTGATGAGCTTGCTATTGAATCTCAATTCTACGGAAAAAACGTACAATCCATGCTTAAACTCGGACGAGCGCAAGGAGTGGCGATTGCAGCAGCTCTGCAACGCGATATTCCTATATTTGAATATGCTCCCCGAAAGATTAAAATGAGTGTTACAGGCTCAGGAACAGCCTCCAAAGAACAAATAGCATTGCTATTAGGCAAATTCATGACCATTACGACCTCATCATCCATGCTAGATGAAACTGATGCAATTGCCATTGCCTATTGCCACTATATACAAAGCTCCTCTCCACTTACCTCTGATGGGAAAAGCTGTAAATCCTGGAGTGATTTTATCAAAAAGAATCCGGACAAACTTATATAAGCCTGTCCGGTAAATATCAATATTAATTTAGCTCCTCCTATTTCAATAAATTGTTAATAGCAGCAGAGGCTTTATCAACGCTAGTCACATCACGTCCATATTCGGCTATTTGAACTGTTCCACCCATTGACACTCTCGGATTGCGATATTGCATACCTCCTTCTACGGACATACGGGCAGATAAATGAAACTCATGAGCTCCCGTTTCACGAGCTATCTTCGCTATATTATCAGCATTGATTCCACATCCTGGCATAATAATCACCTTATTCGATTTTGTAACCAATTCTTTCAATAGAGGGATACCGACTTCAGCCGATGATTGCTGTCCGGATGTCAAAATACGGTGACATCCCAATAGCTCAATATCTCGTAAGGCTGCAAATGGATCACAACACATATCAAAGGCTCGGTGGAATGTAACAGACATCTGACCGGCAACATCCATCAATTCACGCATCATTTTTACATCCACTTGACCTTCAGCTGTCAGACACCCTAATACAACACCATCAACACCTATTCTGCGAGCCATTTCAATATCACGCATCATCACTTCACATTCCAATTCACTATATAGAAAATCACCTCCACGGGGGCGTATAATCACATGTACTCCAGATGGCATCAACTCTCTCACCAAGCTCATCTCGCCATATGAAGGAGTAGTTCCACCTTCCGGCATGCCGGCACATAATTCCACGCGATCGGCTCCAGCCAGCATGGCAGCTTTTACACTCTCCGCTGAATTGGCACAAATCTCTATTTTAAAATCTTTCCGTTCCATTTAATTTAAAATCAACTCTACAACGTAGTCTATATCATTTGGAATTTCCTGAAATTCAAGCACAACACCTTCTTTATCCTGACGGAATTTTACCGGATTACCATTTTTAAATACAACAGCTTTCTTCACTTTCTGATCCTTCAACGGCAAAAACAATCCTTTATCTTCCAAATTCAACACATGCACATATAACTTATTTCCCTTACGAGTAGTTACACCCCAATCTCGCGGAGTAACATCACCACCCCGAGTACCATAAATTGTCTCACCATACACTTTCATCCACTCGCCCATAGCTTTTAAACGAGCAACTGCCACTTCAGGCAATTCACCATTTGGCTGTGGACCTACATTCATCAACAAATTGGCATTGCGACCGGCAGCTTTTACTAAATAATGAATCAACGTCTCTACTGATTTATAATTTTGATCAACAATTTTATATCCCCACATACCATTCATTGTTTCACAGGTTTCCAGCGGTAAACGGCTGACATCCTGTCCTGAAAGACCGGCAGTATTTTCTCCTGGAAGGTCACGTTCAAAAATCTGGATATCTTCCCCTTCAAAAGGAACTTGATGGTGGTTGTTCCCAATCAAACAAGCTGGTTGTAATTTATGAATCATTGCATACTGCTCCGGTAATTGCCAATCGAAACCAGGGTCTTGATCATGGTCCCATACCCCATCAAACCAAATTGCACCAATCGACCCGTAATTAGTAAGTAATTCTGTCAACTGATTATTCATAAATTCATAATATGTCTTCCACTCACCATGATTCTTACGCCCTGTACCATGTCCTGTGCGTCCCAATGGATAATAGTCCTCACGATCCCAATCTAAGTGAGAATAATATAGATGCAATTTAATACCATGCTTCTGACAAGCTTCCGCCAATTCTTTTACAATATCACGTTTAAAAGGGGTTGCATCAACAATGTTGTAATCAGAATACTTAGTGCCCCACATTGAAAAACCATCGTGGTGACGAGTTGTAAAACAAATATACTTTGCCCCTGATGCCTTGATAGCAGCAACCCATTCATCGGCATTAAAAAGAGAGGGATAAAAACCAGAAGCCAACTTACGATATTCCATGTGATCCAAATTCTCTCTATGCAATACCCACTCTCCTTGGGCAAGCATACTATATAATCCCCAATGCAAGAATATACCAAACTTATTGTTCTGGAATTCCTCCCTAGCCTTCAGATTCTCTGGAGCAGGCACATAATTCTGTGCCTTAGTTGCCGTCAATCCTAACAGAGACAGCAAAATAACACTTACATACTTTTTCATAACTAACAATTTATACCCATTTACCATGAAATTATTTATTTCACTTTAAAATCCATAAGCATCCGACCACAAAATTCTATTTGCAAACGATCTCCGGCTTTCAATCCTTTGTACCGAAAGGTATTACCGCCATACAGAAAATCTCCTATCTTCAACGTATGAAATTCAGAAGATAAAGTAACCAACCGCTCCATGCTGACAATTTGTTGTGTCTTACCTCCACAATAAACTGTTTCTCCATTCACTTTCATTTTATACACAGTATCTACACACTCTGCGATAGGCAGCAAATTACTGATAGCAGCACTATTTCCGAAAGATGAAGCTACTCCAGCAGGCAAACCTCTATCCAATAATGAACGCTCGAAATCGTCAGCATAAAAACGAATGCCTACTCCTATTTCTTCATAATATCTATCTGCAAAACGTTCACTTACGTATTTACCCAACTTACACAGACGTACTACAAGTTGCGGGACACAACTCAATTCACCCGCAAAAGCCGGAATATAAAAATCATCGTTGTTCCGCAGCAATACGTCATCACCCATCGGCACAATAGCTACCTCTCCGGCAACATTGTATTCAGCACATAAAATCTTCATCGTACAATCAATTCGTCAACACTACGCTTCGGCACATGGTGAACACCCTGTGCATCTCTCCAATACTTATAATCCTCAGTTTGCATAGTTTCCAAAACGACCTGTTCAGCTGGGGTTCCTAATGCTATAACATACATGATTTTCAAATAATCCGGCAATTTCAGTGTTTCACGCAAAGCCTCGTTCTTAAATGCCTTGATAATACACCCGCCACGCCCCTTTTCCGTAGCACCCAAAAGAATGGTCTGAGCCTGAATTCCATCATCACAGAGACAATTTTCAACAATACGCGTATCTAATACCTGTATCAAATACGCTGCAGGACGCTCTCCTTCCGTAGGACCAGCCCAGTCGGTCAAATAACCGGCCCATGCCAAATG
>CAKVCR010000024.1 GCA_934725835.1 uncultured Odoribacter sp. | reverse complement strand
ATTAAGTAGTGCTTCTGTAACGTCTTTATAGAATACATAAACTCCATAAGTATCATGAAGTTTGACAATCTCTTCATCCCAAGGGTTATCACCTTGAGGGAATGGCAATCCTGACGGAATAAACTGCCCGGACGGAATCAGTCTATCTTCATTATAGCAAGAATAACTAAGTAATGCCAATCCAATTATAGCCAAAATTATGTTTACTTTTCTCATGGTCATTGATATTAATTGGTTCTTTTAGGGGCTAATGGATTTTGTTTTAGTCCAGTGTGTTGTTCCAGTGCGCTTGGAGGCAATGGGATGGTATATGCATGGTCTTTCGCTTGTAATGTATAAGTCTTGACATCTGTCGGACTTGCATGCCAAGTATGTTTAATTTCAGGCATTCCATAACGTCTTAGGTCAAACCAACGGTGATTTTCAAAGCAAAGTTCCCGGCGGCGTTCTTCACGAGTAAAATTAATCAACTCTTCAGCATCGCTAATATCGACAGTTGCCTCCCCGGCAGTAGTCATACGTTTCGAACGTAAATCTGTCAATGCCTGCTGTGCAGCTGTGCAAGCTGCAGCGTCTCCTTTTTGATAGAGCATGGCATTGGCTTCTGCATAGTTCAAATAAGCTTCGGATAATCTAAAGCTGCGAGCATATCTAAAACCTGTCAGAGGAAGTTTATTCTCATCACCGACTTCCAGTTTGCCAAATGCTTGTAAAACGTACTCGCCATTTGTTGCATATCTCTCAGGAATCAGATATTTTGTTCTGCGCAAGTCATTTTCCTCATAGCTGTTCACCAAATCATCTGAAGCTTTAAAAATGTGATAAGTTTCTTTTCCTTGAGTTACACCACTAGTTATAAGCACCCACATTGTATAATCGTCAACATTCCCGTAAGGCCAGATAGTTTCAGTATTGGCATATTGATGATAAACGGCATATTCATCTGTCATTCCATTCAAATCGAATAAAGCAAACTGAGGATTATCCATTACCTTTTTAGCATATTTAGCAGCCATATCCCATTGTTCTGTATAAAGATAACAACGTGAAAGCAATAATTGAACCATAGGAAGACTTGTTCTATAATTTGCTTTCCACTGCATTTTTTGTGGTAAAGAAGAATAAAGAGCTTCTGCTCTCTGTAAGTCTGAGATAATTTGCTCATAAACTTCACTGACCGTTGCACGGTTTGGAAGTTCAGCCACCACTTCACTGGTAAGTCTTAAAGGCACTCCCAAGCCATCTTTATAGTCACAATATGGCTGTCCGAAAATATTAACCAGCTGGAAGTAGAAAAACGAGCGCAGAGCTAACGCTTGTGCTTCCACATTCTTCATATCATCTTCGCTGCCACTGACAGTCTCCATATAATCCAATACTGCATTGGCTCCTCGAATCTTTTGATAGTGCGATAGATATAGATTTGTATTTCTGTCATTAAATCCCTTGTCCTTAAACACTTCGTACATATTCGGTTGCCAAGTAAATACGGCATAATAAGAATCATAGCTTTGTCCTTGATTCGGTTCGTAGTATTTTGTAGTATTCACGTCATCATCCAACAAACCTAAAAAAATATTTATCATGGAGTAATCTGTAGTAGGATAGGCTTCTCCAAGCAAAAGTTCATTAAGCGAAGTAATGTCCTTAGGCACAAATTCACTCTTTGATTTGGGTTCTAAAAAATCACCGCAAGCCGTACTAAGCGCAGTAACAAATAGTATTATCAATAGTTTATTTTTCATGTCAAGCTACTTTAAAATCCAACATTAAATCCAAAAGAGAACATCCGTGGCATTACACTATTGTCCGACAATTCAGGGTCAAAACCATTGAATCGCTTGCTTGCAATCACAAATACATTGCTGACAGAAGCGTTAATAGAGAAACTTGTAGCACCGAATTTTCTACAAAGTTTGGGGTCCATTCTCCAGCTTAATGCTATCTGATTACAACGTAAGAAAGATGCATTAACAACCATTGCGTCCGATAATCCCCACATTTCATAAATAGATTTTGGCAATCCATCCGGAAGTGTCATGCTGATATCCCTAACAACATCTGTCCACAAAGCAGGGATAATGGTATGGGCTTCATCTCCCGGTTTCTTCCAACGGTCATTCAGCATACGAGAAAAATTGACATCCGGATCCGGAATCAGACCGGCTCTGAAATTTTCGTATGGATTCATCAAACGTTTCTTTCCTCCGAGAAGAGCTGAAAAATTAGCCGACAAAGAAAATGAATGCCAACGAATACTGGTATTGAGACCTCCGGTAAAGAACGGGTCTAATGGACCTGAATACACCAAAAAAGTCGACGGGTCAACATTAGGATCTGTTTGTTCGTATTCCAACTTATTAAACGTTGGATATCCGGTCTCATGCTCCAAACCGGCAAAAGAGAACGACCAGAAACTATTGATTGGATAACCCTTTTTCACCAGACGGCTACTATTGCCTGCCAAAAAGTCTCCTTTATTGATTTTATTTTCTCCGGTCATTTTGCTGTCGCTTGCTGCTTTATTCCAGTTCTTGGAAGCATTGATGCCGATAGTCCATACAAAATTATCACGCTTATAAGGAGTAAAATTAATAGAATATTCCACTCCATGATTTTTTATCAAACCTCCATTCAATTTCATGGTTGCCACACCATATTCCTGTGAAACATCCTGGTCGACAATGGCATTTGAGCGACGCCCGTAATACTCCAATGTCATAGAGATTCCTTCGAGCATCTGAATATCCAATCCTAAGTTCCAAGTCTTGGTACGTTCCCACTTCAACAGAGGGTTAGGAAGACTACTAATCAAGGTAAAGTACTCATTATAGTTTGAATGAACTCCTCCATGCGACAAAATCAATTCAGGACTGATACTGTTGACAACATTACCTTGAATACCGAAAGTTCCTCTCACATTCAATTGATTAATCCAACTGATATAATCTTTGATGAAAGCCTCTTCTCCCAATCGCCATGACAGGCCGAATGAATAAGTCGGGTCAAAACGTTTGTTTACATCCTGACCAAATCTATTGGAAACATCATTACGCACATTGGCATTTAACACGTAACGATCTTTAAATGAGTAGGCCAAAGTAGCAAAGAAAGAGAAATAATTATCGGTTCTCTGAGTAGAAGCCCATTTCCCATTGTAAATGGCTTTCAACAATCCCCAATCATCTTTGGCAACAGCCATTTCAATAGGTTCCAATTTCCCAGGAGGAGTCGGTTGCATAATTTTTTCGCCCCGCTCTGGAACAAATCCCCATACTGTATTGGAGCCACGACGGTATGTCGTAGAACGGATTTCTGCTGCCACCATGGCATTCAGACGGTGACCCTCATCAAAATTATGAGAGAAAACGAGTTTATGCTGCATATTATAGCTGATGCTTTTAGAATCAGAGGTATAAAGTTCTCCGCCATAAGGCAATGCTGCTGCTTTGAATTTTGTGCTGTTCACCTCCTCCGTGCCATAGTCATATCCTCTATAGTTACGAGCAATGTAATTAGTTTGTTCTCCGACATACGACCGGGAATCAGACGAACCCGAAGATATACCGCCCACCAATTGATAGCTTACCCAAGGCATAATTTTATAGTTAATATTCAAAGATGCATCGAAACGGTTATTCTTCATCCTGGCATAACTGTTATCTCGCTCGTTCAAAATATTATAACCCAAAGCAACCGGGAATCTGTTGTATTTATAATTATATAGAGAAAGGTAATATAGTAAGTCTCCGTTTTGGTCGTATGCCGGTAGAGCTCGAGATGTGCTTGTTGCATAACTCATAGGATTGACTCCTGCTCCAAAACCATAGGAATTACTGATAGATCCGTTCATACTCATATTCAGTCTGAGTCGTTCTGTCAATTCTGAGTTAAAGCCCAAACGCACATTGAACTGATCTGCATCATTGCCGATTTCAACTCCTTTGCTGTTACTATAAGAAAAAGATGCTGTGTAAGTACTCTTCTGACTACCACCTGAAATACTCAAATTGTGATTATGGTTAAAAGAATTACGAGTCAGCAATTTGAACCAGTCGGTATTGACAGTTTCCAACCAGCCGACCTGCTTGCTGTAGAACTCTTCATTGATAGTATTATTGTTCAGTAAAAACATCAAGCCTTCATAAGTACTCGTTTGCGGATACGGTTCATGCTGATAGCGAGCTCCTGCATCGTAAGCCTCCTTACTGAAACGGATACGCTCCTGCGAATTCATAAAGTCAAACTGACCATAATTAGGACGGAATCGAACACCCATCGTCAAATTATAGTTTACGCTCAAATGATCAGCCTTCCCTTTCTTGGTGGTAACCACGATGACTCCATTGGATGCTTTCGAACCGTAGACAGCTGTTGCTGAAGCGTCTTTCAACACTGTGACACTTTCAATATCTGCAGGATTCAACCAAGACACTTGGCTGGCCACCATCTGTGAAAGGTCAGCAGTCAAAGCATCGGTAGCATTAAAAGGTAGAGGATCCGGCTGAATAATTCCATCTACAACCCAAAGAGGATCAGTATTTCCCAACAAGGTAGATACACCTCGGATAATCAATTTGGGTGCACGCCCCACACGGGAGGAGTTGTTGACTGCCACCAAACCGGCTATACGTCCCTGCAACATCTGGTCAATACTCGTGTAGGCATGCTGACGAATATCATCTGCCTTTACCGTGGTAAAAGAACCAACCATATCCTTACGGGGCAACTGTTGATACCCTCCGTCTACAATAACTTCGTCCAAAGCTAAGGTAGTCTCTTCCAAGACAACTTTCAACGGCTTTTCGTCTTTGCAAACAACCTCTTTCGTTTCCATTCCGATAAAAGAAAACAACAAAGTTATCGGACCTTCACCGGTTAGCATCATGGAGAAATTACCATTCACATCGGTTGTAATACCAACCGAAGTACCTTTACGGATAACACTTACTCCAGGAAGAGGATTCCCGGCCTTGTCTGTAACTCGCCCTGTAATTTTGCGTTTAACCGGATTGTCGGTTTGGGGAAGGTCGTTAATCACGACAACATCATCAACAAAAGTGTAGGTAAACTTGTATGCCTTTAGAAATTCGGCAATTGCAGTCTCTGTGTTTTCTGCATCTATTTTCAACGTCCCACTCCGTTGAACACGAATTTTTTCTTGATTGTACAAGAATTTTGTTCCTGTCTCTTGACTGAAAATTTCGACTGCTTCAGGAAAAGTCTTGTTGGACAAATCCAACACTATCCGCTTTGCTTGGGCATAAATCGGTTGCAACCAAAATAAGGTCATAACAAGCCAGAACTTAATTAAAAACATTCTTTTCATGCTCTATAGTTAAAATTAATACTAATTATATCGATTCTATATAAAGTACATTGTTTTCAAACCAGATATTAAGGTCGGCACATCCCTTAAACATTTGAATAAATGTATCTACATTCTGAAACTTATTCAAATCGCCGGAGAAGTGCAGGTTTTTGGCTGCTTCATCCAAATATTGGACTTCAATATCAAACCATCGGACCAATTGTCGTGTAATATCTTCCATACGTTCATTCCTAAAATGAAACAACCCGTCTTTCCAGCCGCACGCAAAGATTGTATTCACTCTTTGCACTATCGGTTTGCCATTCTTGGAACAGCTTAACTGTTCCTGAGGTCGAAGCATAACCTTTTCTCCGTCCGGCAGCGTACAGGACACACTACCAGTTACCAATGTTGTTACAAAAGTATCCTCGTCCTCATAAGCTTCTACATTAAATTCTGTTCCCCACACAGTGACGGCACCTCTATCGGTATTGACGATGAATGGTTTACCTGTTCGTTTAGTCACCTTGAAATAACCCTCTCCGCTGATATACACCTCTCGCATATTCCCCGAGAAATGCACTGGATAACTTATACGAGAATCAGAATTCAGCCACACCTGTGTACTGTCTGAAAGAATTATGCTATACTCTCCTCCCCGCGGTACGACCAATGTGTGAATTTCTGCTTCTGCCTCCTCTTCTTCCTCATCACCTGTACCGGCATAATGAATTTCATTCCCGTTGGATTGAATACGGCTTTCTATATCTACCGGTAGAGAGTCAACGTCCAAGTTATATCTATGTTGAGTGGATGTCAACAAATAAACGTGTTCGGGATTCAATGATTCTTGAGCATTCTCACAGATTTGCTGTTGCTCATTCATATCATTGGAGAAAAACAATCCGACTGCAACACCTAATGGCAGTAATAAAGCAGCTGCCCAACGCCATATAATACGTCTATTGTTGCGAGGCTTGATTACCGCAAGAAAATCTGCCTCAGCCTTTTGACAATCAAATCGCTCTTGATCTTGAATCTTTTTTCTCAAATAACCATCTGACTGTATTTTTTGATACAATATATCCAAACGGGCATCATCCGCAGAAGAATCCGTATTTTCTGTGAATCGCCGGAGTAATTGCTCCAATTTCGGTATAAAAGAGTTCCAGCTTGTTTTCATTCTTATGACAAAATTTTATATATAGTCCATAATTCCTCTTTTCGGGTGACAGAAAAGAGAAAAAAAAGGAAGCAATGAAGTCAAAACAAAAGCAAGAATAGAAAATAACGTGTTCCCAACACTTTTTTTATGTATGCGTATGCCCGTTTCTTTTGTGTTTTTACGGTATTTTCGCTGATTTGCAGCAAGCTTGCAATATCTGCAACAGTTTTCCCATCCATACTGAGTTGCAACACCCGTCTGCGCTGTTCCGGAAGTTGCTCGATAGCCATACGCAATTGATTAATCAGCTCCTCTTCTATCGCTTGATAAATGGCATCTTCTTCAGACATACATTCCTGCTGGTACTTTTCCAATCTATCCAAATCGGTCTGTTTGTCGCGAATATATTTAAGCGTATTGTGATATACCGCTTTGTATAAATAAGTGACAAGGCTGCGCGAGGAGGAAAAAAACAGGTCAGAACGCCAGACAGAAATCAGACACTCCTGCACAATGTCATTGGCCGCTTCAGCATCCTTTGAAATTTCCGCAGAGTAATTGCATAAACTCCCAAACAGATGACGGTATAATGCACGCCACGCACATGTCTTTTTTTTGTTAATGTCCTCTATAAATCTTTTATTATTTAGCATCACAACCGTCCATTGAGCAGAATTCCCAGCAAATATAAGTAATACTATTGGAATCACAAACTTTCTATTTTCACGATAGTATTTTCAAAGCAACCCTGTAGAATTATTCTACAGAATGAGGAACGATTCTACATTCAACTTCTTTGCAAGTATATTGCAATCAAAAAACATCACACTATATTTCAACAACTTACAAAAAAATATCTTATAAACAAACAAATGGTCTGTTTTTTAATAACTAGGTATTCTAAAAATATTTATGTATGAAACAGATTATTAAAATGAAATTTATTATTCTTTTTCTATTGGGAATAATATCTCTACAAGCAGTTGCACAACAAAGAACGATTTGTGGAACGATAGTCTCCTCCGACGGGAACGAACCATTGATTGGAGCAACCATCACCGTAAAGGGAGCGGAAACTCGAGGGACCGTTACAGATGTTAACGGCAAATACACCCTACAAATAGAAGCCAAAGATAAAATATTGGTAGTCTCCTATTTGGGAATGAAAACCCAATATTTAAAAGTACCGGCCTCCAATAAACTGGATATTATATTGAATCCGGAAAATATGGAATTAGATGATGTCGTCGTAACCGGTTATGGAAACTTCACCAAATCCTCCTTCACCGGCTCGGCCAACACACTAAAAGGCGATTTAATGAAAAACATTCCGGTCGTAAGTGTCGAACAGAAGCTTCAGGGACTGACAACCGGAGTGAACATTACCAGTAGTTCAGGTCAACCGGGAGCCAACCAAAATATCCGAATTCGCGGGATGGGGTCCTTCAATGCATCTCAAGAACCATTATTTGTAATTGACGGCATACCGGTCAGTTCCGGTAGTCTAAGCACAGGAGGTGCAGATGCCGCTTATATGAATAATTCCAAAACAAACATCATGAGCACCATCAACCCCTCTGATATCGAAAACATCACCATCATCAAAGATGCAGCAGCCGCTTCATTATACGGCTCACGCGCAGCCAACGGAGTGATCCTGATTACCACCAAACGCGGTCAAGCCGGAAAAGCACGCGTAACCTTCAATGCATCTGCCGGTTTTTCTAATGCTGCCGTCAATTTCCGCCCTACCCTGAATGGCGATCAACGTTACGAACTACTGTATGAAGGTCTGGTGAATGCAGCAATTGATAATCAAATGGAAAAACCGCAAGAATATGCCAATACAGAAATAGGCAAGTATGCCTACAAACCTTCTATGGGATACACTAACTGGCGCAACGAGCTGCTGCGTACAGCCCTGCAGCAAAACTACGAAGCATCGGTATCCGGAGGTAATGCCAAAAGCACATATTATCTGTCGCTTGGTTACAACAATCAGGAAGGGCTCGCCAAAAACTCAAGTCTCGACCGCTACTCTGTCCGTCTGAATCTGACTCACAAAGTAGGTAAGATTGCAGAAGTAGGAGCAAATATGATGTTCTCGCAAATGAATCAGGAAATGAATGAAGAGCGAGGCTCTGCTATCAACCCATTCCTGGACGTAGCAGGTCTGCTGAATCCATCCATGACTATCCGGGATAAAAACGGCAATTTTATCGGTATCAGCGAAGACGACACCATGAATCCTTTGCGAGATATTCTGACCGACTACAACCGAACTCGCATGAGTCGTGTATTTTCTACAGGATATGCCTCCATTGAACCGATAAAAGGTCTGAAAATCAAAGAGACATTAAGCTACGACTATAACATACAAAAAGATTCGCGCTATCTGAATCCGCTGAGTTCTTCGGGTATAAAGACCAGTAACGGAGCACAGACCGCCAAAGGCTTTATCGAATATGGGAAACTGATATCATCCACTTCCATCAACTATATCCATACCTTCGCCGGAAGACACAATCTAGATATTTTGGCCGCTTACGAAATTGAAGACTATAAAATGGACAAAGCTATCGGTGAAAAATCCAAATTGCCTTCCGATCAGCTGACAGCCCCCGATAACGCAGCAGTTTTAAACAGCTTTATATCTTCGCCGCAAGGCTATCGCATGTTGTCTTATGTATCCCGTCTGAACTACGATTTTGACAGCCGCTACTATCTGGCCGGCAGCTTCCGCCGTGACGGAAGTTCGCGCCTGTCTCCCGACAACCGCTGGGGAAACTTCTGGTCAGTATCAGCCATGTGGCACATCAGCAACGAACATTTCATGAAACCCATCAAAAACATATTGAGCGATCTCAAAATCCGGGCATCCTATGGCGTCAACGGCAACCAGCCAGGTGCTTACTATGGCTATATGGGACTTTACTCCTACTCGCAAAACTATATGGGACAATCCGGTTCGTTCGAATCGTCCATGCCCAATAACAATCTGGGATGGGAGAAAAACTACAACCTGAATATTGGTCTTGACCTCGCATTCCTGAACCGTATTTTCCTGTCGGTAGAATACTACAACCGAGACACCAAAGATTTGCTTTACAACCGCCCCATCAGTGCCACCACCGGCTTCACTAACTATCTTGCCAACGTAGGTCAGTTAAACAACAAAGGAATCGAAGTGGAACTGCGTACGCTGAACTTTGTGAAAAACAATTTCAATTGGACTACTGTTATCAACTTAAGCCACAATAAAAACAAAATCATCTCATTGAACAACGAACTGGAACAAAGTATTGAAGGTAATTGGAAGATACACAAAATCGGTTTGCCGTACCACACTTTCTATGTTAAAGAATTTGCCGGCATAAACATCGAAAACGGACTGGCAGAATACTATATGAATACACCCCTGGATAATGGCGACATTGACCGTTCATTGACCACAGATGCCAGCAAAGCCACCAGTATTCCCTATAAATCCGTAGATCCGAAAGTTTCCGGGGGTATTACAAACCTTTTAAGCTACAGATGGTTCGACCTGAACTTCACATTTACCTACTCTCTCGGCGGCTATTCGTTCGACAAGATGGGCACTATGCTTGAAAACGGAGGAGAAAAAATCTATTCCAGCCGTTACAACCTACCGATTTACATGATGGACCGCTGGCAAAAACCGGGAGACCGTACCAATATTCCCCGATTCAGTTACGCCAACAAAAGCACCGTATCCAACAGCTCTCGCTACATACACAGCACAGATCATCTGCGCCTGAAAAATCTGACCTTAGGATTTACATTCCCGAATGAATGGACCAGCAAAATTAAAATCGAAAATGCCAGAATCTATTTTTCAGGCAGCAACCTATTGACTTGGGCAAAATGGAAACAATACGACCCGGAAGTACCGGTACACGGAGAAGTATGGTGCGAAGCTCCCGCCATGCGCACCTTCAGTTTCGGAGCTCAATTAACATTCTAATCATTAATATTGACATAACAATGAAAACAAAATATTTATCCACTGGTATAATATTGGTTATAAGCGCACTATTCAGTGCATGCTCCAATAGTTGGCTCAATGTAAATCCATCGACAGCCGTTCCACAGGGTCAAGCCATGAACACACTCGAAGGCATGCAGACTGCGCTCAACGGAATTTATCGTCAGACATCCCAACACAGCTATTATGGTGACAACCACTGGTATTATGGAGACTGTCGTGCCACCGACGTCCAAGCCCGCATCATCAACAAATCCCGTATCGTGCCTTATTACACCTACAACGTCCAACCGACGGACAACAACAACGTCGTTCTGCCTTGGAACCGTCCCTATCTGGTGATTCGCCAGGCAAACAACTTGATACAGGCGATAAACCTATTCCCGAGTGAAAAAATCACACAGGAGATACAGCAGATTAAGGCAGAAGCTCTTGCTTTACGCGGCTTGGCTCTGTTCAATCTGACTCGCATGTTCGGTATGCCATATATGAATGACAACGGTGCTTCATTAGGAGTTCCCATTGAAACGACACCTCAGACTCCCAATCACAGACCGATGCGCAACACGGTCGCAGAATGCTACACTCAAGTAATCACTGATCTGGAGGATGCCATAAAAGCAGGTATCAGCAAAGAAAAGAAAAACGGTCATATCAATTATTGGGGAGTACAGTCCTTGCTCTCCCGCATTTACCTGAACAAGGGCGATTACAAAAATGCCTATACTTGCGCTACTGACGTTATCGAAAACAACGGAGGCTCTTACCAACTCTATAATCAGGAAGATTATCCCTCCATCTGGGGTCAAGACTTTCAAGCAGAATCCATATTTGAACTTTTCATCGACACCAACGAACCGTCAGAATGGGGTGGCGGAACCGGTGGCGAAGGAGCTCCTTCCGTATATGCAGATATTACAGACGAAGGCAGCTGGAATAATTTGATTCTGACGGAAGATTTTCTAACACTGCTAAATGAAGATTCTGAAGACATACTCCATTGTATCGCAAAAAAATCAGCTATCGAAAATAATTCAAAACTTCCCGAGGATGCCAGAAACCAACCCGTCATCCTAACCAAATTTCCAGGCAAAAACGGTGATGTAAAAACCAACAACATCTGCATCATCCGTCTCTCTGAAGTATATCTGAACGCCGCAGAAGCCGGTCTGAAAGAAGGAGGGGTATCTGCCATACAAGGGATGAAATATTTCAATGAGCTCATTTCTATGCGCACAACCAATGCGTCCCAACAAGTGGAGACCGCTCAATTTACAGTTGAACGCATACTCAAAGAACGCCGCAAAGAACTGGTAGGAGAAGGACTTATTTATTTCGACTATCTTCGTACACAGACTCCTATCGAACGCAAAGGTAAATGGCATCTCGACTTAAAGAACTACGATGCCGTAACCATTCTCCATACAGATCCACGGGTCGCCCTACCCATCCCTCAAAATGAAATTGATGCCAACCCCAACATCAACCCCAAGTAAATTACATTTAGAAAGGAGGGAGGGGATAAAACTAAATAGCAACAGTCTCACCCCTCCCTGCTTTCGAGACAAACTTTATTATCCAAACAAAAATACAATATATTGGGTATTGATATAGAATTATTGGATTCTATTTTATACTCTGAAATGTTAAATATTAGTGTTTTATCCGCTGCAGACAATAATAACACAACGGAACAATATAAAGACTCACCAAAGTGCCGAACCCCATCCCGCTGATCATCGCCACCGCCAGCGGTCGCTGCAGCTGGGAACCCATATCCCCGCCCCACAACAAAGGGACCATCGCTATAATACTCGTAAGACTGGTCATCAATATCGGTTTCAGCCTGCGTACCCCGCCTTCATGTATGGCTTCCAACAAAGGATACCCCTCCCGCTCCAGGCGGATAATGGTATCTATCTTCAGAATAGAGTCATTGATAATAATACCGGACATGACAATAATTCCTATCATTGACATCAGATTGATGGAAATGCCGCACACCCACAATGTAAGAAGGGCAAAAGCGATATCCACCGGAATCTCAATCAAAATAATCAGTGGCAAAGCCAGCGATTCAAACTGGGCTGCCAAAATGAAATAGAGCATCAGCACCGCAATAACGATAATCAGACTCATCTCCCAAAGCGTCTGCTGTCCCGAAAACAATGCCCCCTCAAAATGAACGTCCATTCCATTCTCCCGGGCTTCCCGGCGAATCTGTTCCATCGTCTGTTCCGTATCTCCCGGCTCATAAATATCCAACGGTACAACCACCCCCTCCTTCTTGCCGACAATCTGCTTATAATCGCATGACTCCGTCACCTCGACCAACGATTCTGCCGGAATGTAATTCTTGCCATCCTTCGTCATGATCTGAGTACGGGCAAGTACCTCCCACAAGGTCTGCTCCGTTTCTGTAATGACAATCGGAATATACCGGCTGCCGGTATTCAGTTTGCCGATATTGTTTTTACTGATATTCTTCTCCAGCTCATAAATAACGGCATTCCGATCCACCTGATAGAGTGCCAGACGCTCCGGGCGCAACCGCAAAACAACCCTCTCCACCGTAGCCACCGGATTCAAATGAAGTCCCGGCATTTTCCGGTTCAGCTCCCCGACAAACTCATTGACACTGTCCACCGGCAACATCTCCCGTCTCTTTGCTCCGGTCAGGTTTGCAATCAGCGGAGCCGTCTCCTCCTCAAACATCTGCTCAAACAGATTCTTCACCTTCTCGGTCTCCAGACGGGCTTCCGGATACTCTTCTCGTACATACTCCCGCAACTTTTCCAACAGCCGTTTCAGACTTCCGTTATCCTCCGTACGGATATAGAACTCCGCCTCGTTCGGATTCAGATTATCCTCCCGATTCAGGAAAAACTGTTTTTCCCCGACAAAACAGCTGATTTCCTCACAATCATCCTGAAAACGGCGGATAATCCCGTCTGCCCGCCGGCGGTTCTCATCAATATGAAGACTGCTGTTCCAGTCCACCTTTACAAGCATCTCGTCAATCTCCAAAGGCGGCATCTGCTCCAGACGGATATAAAAGACAGAACAGACTCCCAATATCATAATACTGACAACAAGCAGTATCGTCCGACGACGATGGTGAAACACAAAATTGTAGCCGGATGTATAATATTCCTCCAGATGTTTCAAGCTAATCTTTTCAACCAACCTATTTACACCGGAAGTACTGGCATGCCTGAACAATAAATGATATATGACCGGCACAATACTGATGGAAACCGCCAACGACACAAAAAGCCCGACAGAAACCGCCATCGCCTGATCATAAAACAGCGCACCCGCAATACCGCCCAAAAATATCAGCGGAATAAAAACGGCACAGGTTGTCAACACCGAAGAAAGCAGCGGTCGGATGATTTCCACCGTACCGAGGCTACAGGCATCAAATAGTCCATATCCCCGCTCCCGATATTGGCTGATATTGTCTATCACGATAATCGAATTGTCCACCATCATCCCGACGCCGATAATCAGACCAGCCAACGATATCGTATTGATGGAAAGCCCCAACAACTGGAAAAACAGTACGGTAATGACGGTCGATACGGGAATACTCAAGGCGATAATCATGGCTGCCCGCAAATCCTTCAGGAAAAACAGCATCACCAGCACTGCCAGTACAATACCCCATACCAGACTCTGCGAAAGATTGCTGATGGTATAGTTCAACAGTGAGGCCTGATCCCGGGACACCTCAAATTCAACATCCGGATACTCCTTCCTGAAATTCTCCAGCATCTCCGACACCTTCTCTTTCATCTCCGACATCCTGGCATCCGACTGTTTTATGACAGCCAGGCTCAAAGCCTGGCGTTCCCCATTCAAGAAAAGTCCTCGTTTGTCTCGCGGGCGGATACCCACCTCGGCAATATCACGCAACCGGATCAGACGACCTTCGATATTGAGATAAATATCCTCCACCTCTTCGACAGACATCAGCTGACTGACAAACTTCACACTGTATTGGTAATACCCGTCACGAATACTGAGACTCCCGGCAATGCGATTGTTCTTGTCTATGGCGTTCCGCAACTGCTCCTGCGTTATATTGAGGCTCCGCAACTTTGCCGCATCCGGCAAGATATACATTTCCGGCTGATAATTCCCGCTGATATCCACCATCGCCACGTCCGGCAACTGCTCCAACCGTTTTTTCAACACCGCCTCCGTAAACTCGCAAAACTCCAGAAACCGCTTTTCCGATGAAGCACCGTTCAGAGCCAGCTGGATATAGAACACCGGAATATCCGAAGTGGACGCCTTGATAATCACAGGCCGCTGCATGTCCTGAGGCAGATAATTCATGGCTGCATCCACCTTCTGGTTCGCTTCTATAAAAGCATAATCGATGGAAGTTCCGTAGTCAAACTTCATCCGGATACTCCCGCTACCGTCCCGGGATTCAGACTCTATCGATGCCAGGTGAGGAATCTGCTGCAACTGACTGCGGAGATTCCCCGTGATGGTATTCTCCACCTCACTTACAGAAGCATCATCCCGAGTATAATGAATACTGATTTCCGGAATATCGATATCCGGCATCAGCGACACCGGCAACCGGAAAGCCGCCACGCTGCCCAATACAATAAAAGCGATGGCAGTCATCAGGACGGCTATAGGACGTTGTAGGAAAAATCTTATCATATCTTATCAACTTTTTCTTTAAACATTACAGGTAACACAACCATCAGCACCAGTAGGGAAAAGCCCAACCCGCTCATTGTCCCCAAAGCCAGACTGAACCAGAAGTCGCTGACCTCTCCAATCAAAAAAGGGGTAAATCCCAACATCGTACTGACTATCGTCAACAATATCGGAACAATCTTGGCATTCCATGCCCGCAGATAAGTCTGCAACCCTCTCGGACTTCCTGCCTTGATGCGGTTGTTATAATCATTAATAATATACAGAATCGCATTGACCGATAATCCGCACATCATAATAAAAGCAGCCAGTCCGCCCTCATTAAACTGCAAACCGAAGAAATAAAATCCCAGAAAACAGCCGATAAAAGACACCGGTGCTATCGTCACCACAACCAATGCCTGCCTCAACGACTCCAACAGAATGGCACAGATAAAATAGATGATGGCTATCACCAGCAAGATATACAATATACGCATATCAAATCCGTTATCTGTCTTCCAGAAATAACCGCCCCATTCACGTCCCTCCTTCACACGGAAGCCGATCGGCATTTCCCGGTTCATCTCCTTCATAATCCGTTCTTTCACCTTTTCCGAAAGCATGTAGTCACCGATAAAGTCATACATCACCGACACCTCATATTCCTGGTTTGTTTTCGTGATAGCCTCAAAATTACGGTCCTCACTGATACTCCCGACATCATTGAGCCGAAAGACAGAACGCTCGCCCTGTACGGGACGATTCTGCAACTCCCACAGGCTCGCCTTCCGCTGTTCGTACGGGCGGAGAACCACCGTCGAACGTTTGTTACCGATATAGGCATACGTCCGGGCATCGCCGGCACCGGACAGCTGCGACAGATGTACCAGCATACTGCCGACATCCGAATTGTTATGCGCCAGCTTTTCCTTGCTCACCTCAATGGCAAACTCCTTCGCCTTGTCCGGATTGCGTTCACTGCCGATAAACAGCTTCTTCACCCGCTTCTGCTGCTCCAGCTTCTGTTTCAGCACATCAGCATACATCAGCACCTTCCGATAATTATACCCCACCACTTTCAGACACTCACTTCGGTATTCATTCTCCGTACGATTGGAAAAACCGCGTCCCACACCGGAAATATCCGAATCCGCATTGCCGATACTGTTGGCAAAACGGACCAGCTCGTTTTTGATTCTTTCCGGTGCTCCATCCATCTCCTCCTCCTTCTTGAATACAATGGACATCTGTGCCCGGTTGGGCGAACTGATATCCGACGAAAAAGTCTCTATTTCATCAAATCCTGCCAAAAACTGTTCCACCTTCACAAAAGCATCGTTCATCTGCTCCAGAGAAGCCCCGTGCGGCATAGTCATCACCATATTCAGCGTAGTCCGAGCCTTCGCCGTACGGTCATGCTGCCGCCAGTCGCCGCCGCCACCCTCAATAAACAGACGGAGACTTCCACCAAGTCCCTTATCCAGCCAAGGCTTCAGTTGCAGATACAGTTCGCTACTGAAAATCCGGTTATACAATTCCGAACAGGGTCTGTCCCGGTCTATCGTATTGGGAATCATAAACACAGGGAGTCCGAACCCCAACACCACCGCCACAAACAGCAGCCACCTGTGGCGTTGCAGAAAACGTATCACCCGTTCATAGCCACGGGTAAACCTCACAGTACGCCGAAGGTGTCTGTAATGCCTGCGTGCAGAAGAGGCACAGAGCGGGATTTTTTCCATCAGCGCAGGCACAAAAAACAGTGCCACCGCAACAGAAAGCGTCAGATTGATAATAATCACGGCAGAAAAACCCCACATATTCCTCATCACCTCATTATCCATATTAAAAATGACAATCAGGGCCCCCATCGTTGTCAGTGTCGCTGCCAGAATCGCCATAAAAACCTTCCGGTTATGATAATGCCGATAGTGATCGGTCATCACAATCACATTGTCGATAATGATACCGAACGACACCGTTATCCCGGCAAGGGAATACAGATGAATCTCTATACCGAAAAAACAATACAGCGCCAAAGCTATCAGTATATTTGCTGCCAGACAAACCGTCACAATCAACAGATAACGCAGACTTCGGCTTGTTATCCATACAAACAACAGCAAAATCAATATAGTCAGCCCCGTGCGCAC